>NZ_BAABCQ010000014.1:35525-77327 GCF_039539045.1 Streptomyces marokkonensis | reverse complement strand
GGTTCCGACTCTATCAGATCCTTTCGGGCCTGATTCCCAGTCAGCGGGGTTTGTCGTGGCTTTCTGGACTTTCGCCCGTCGGCCTTTCGACATTCACTACGTTAGTCGATTCCTCCGTGGACTCATAATCGAGTCCCGCGAGCTTGAATTCAGGCATGCGAGCACGCCGAATTCGCCCCCGCTGAGGGGAAGTTGTTGCTAGTGGGTTGGCCGCTTCCGGCTGCAGGCGATTGCCGTACCCGGGTCAAGCGGCTCGGACTACGTTACGCGTCTCCCAAGGGGGAGTCAACTTCGACGCCGCCCTCACCGCCACGCAGGCGAGACCTACTCCCGGTGGGGGCGAGAGGCCGAATGAGCCGCGTCGGCTCCCTACGGACCGTCGTCATGCAGGTCTGCCGGCGAGCCACGTATCCGGGTGGGTTCTACCGCTCGTCGGCGAGCGAGGCGCACAGCGGCTCAGGCTCCGGCGGACGGCTTGGCTCTCGGGCTCAGTCGGTACGCCGAGACCGTCGGATCACCGGCGAGGTAGAACCGGTGTTGCCAGTCGTGGGCCTTGCTCACGCCTACCCGAGGACCAACCCGGACGAGTGCGGCAGGCACCGACTCACCCTCGGACAACACGACCGAGGCGCCTGTCAGGAGATCTGCGCCGTTGTGCTCCGCCGTGATGCCGAGTGCCTGGCAGAAGTTCCCCGGACCCCGGGCAAGCCGTGGACTCTCGACTCTCTCCCCTCGTCGCTTGCGTGCCAGGTCTTCCCCCTCGATGACCCTGCCTGCCCGGATGAGGACAGCCGAGGCGATGCCGTCCGTCCCGGTGACGACGTTGGCGCACCAGTGGAGTCCATGGGACCGGTAGACGTACAGGTGTCCTGCGGGTCCGAACATGACGGCGTTACGGGGAGTCCTGCCCCGGTAGGCATGGGAAGCGGGGTCGGCCGCACCGGAGTAGGCCTCGGTCTCCGTGATGGCGAGGCCCACGGTTCCCTCGGGGGTCCTGCAGGTGAGGACGCTCCCGAGCAGCTTGGGGGCGACCTCTTCAGCAGGATGGGCGAGGAGATCAACGTTCATGCTGACTGCCTTGACATGCCGTAGGTGTAGAAGACGTACACGTGGCCGGGGGACCGGACATCACGTCGTCGCGGGGTGTGCGACCGCGGCGGGCGTGGGAGCCGGGGCCGCTCTGACCGTCGCATGCCTCGACCTCTGTCAGGCGGAGGGCGATCGGACCGTCCGGGGCACTGCCTGCCAGGACGCGGCCCAGGAAGCCGGGGGCCACCCCGAGAACGGGGCGGTCGAGGAAATCTCTGGGGAGGCGCGTACGGTCGGGGCTCGCGATCATGCCGTCCGAGCGTAACGCAGACGGGTCCGTGCACGGGGTGGCCAGGGGGCGTACACCTTGCCAGGGTATGGCGGTGTGGAACCGGCCACCGCCGGATCGCGTTTGTAGGGATCAAGGGTTCACACACTGCCTGGAGAGGGAGAGACATGGCGTTCAAGAAGCTGCTCGCGAGCCTGGGGGCCGGCGGGGCTTCGGTCGAGACCGTGCTGAGCGAGGTCAACGTCGTTCCGGGCGGTGTCGTCCAGGGCGAGGTGCGGATCCAGGGCGGGTCCGTCGACCAGCAGATCGAGGCGCTCTCGGTCGGTCTGCAGGCCAAGGTCGAGGTGGAGAGCGGCGACCAGGAGCACAAGCAGGACATCGAGTTCACGAAGAGCCGGCTCGGTGGTGCCTTCGAGCTCAAGGCGAACGCGGTGCACGCGGTGCAGTTCGGCCTCGAGATCCCGTGGGAGACGCCGATCACGACGATCGACGGGCAGACCCTGCGCGGGATGGACATCGGCGTCACCACGGAGCTGGAGATCGCGCGTGCCGTGGACTCCGGTGACCTGGACGCGATCAACGTGCACCCGCTGCCGGCGCAAAAGGCGATCCTGGACGCGTTCATCCAGCTCGGCTTCCGCTTCAAGAGCGCGGACATGGAGCGCGGCCACATCCGGGGTACGCGGCAGAAGCTGCCCTTCTACCAGGAGATCGAGTTCCTTCCCCCGCAGCAGTACCGGGGGCTGAACCAGGTCGAGCTGAGCTTCGTGGCCGACGCGCAGGCGATGGACGTCGTGCTGGAGATGGACAAGAAGCCCGGACTGTTCAGCGAGAGCAGCGACACGTTCCGTTCCTTCAAGGTGGGGCTGAACGACTACCAGGGAACCGACTGGGTCGCGTACCTCAACCAGTGGCTGTCGGAGGTCGGCAGCAAGCGCAACTGGTTCTAGAGGGGGCTGTTCTAAGCTCGGTCGTCTCTGCACCACAAGATCAGGAGGTACCGAGGTGACCGAGCTCGAGCGGCGTCCGCTTCCCCATGACTTCCACCCGTCCGTACCGTCGTTCACGGTCACGAGCGAGGACGTCCAGGAGGGCGCGACGCTCAAGGACGCTCAGGTCCGCGCGGCCGGCAACACCTCGCCGCAGTTGCGGTGGAAGGGTTTCCCCGCCGGGACCAAAAGCTTCGCCGTGACGTGCTACGACCCGGACGCCCCGACGGGCAGTGGGTTCTGGCACTGGGTGGTGTTCGACATCCCGGCCTCGGTGACCGAGCTGCCGGTGGGCGCGGGCAGCGGCAGGTTCGAGGGACTGCCGGACGGTGCCGTACAGGCACGCAACGACTTCGGCAGCAAGGACTTCGGCGGTGCCGCGCCGCCGGCCGGGGACGGGCCGCACCGGTATGTGTTCACGGTGTACGCCGTGGACCAGGAGAAGCTGGGGCCGGACGCGGAGGCCACTCCGGCGTTCGTCGGGTTCAATCTGCGGTTCCACACGATCGCGCGTGCCCAGCTGATCGGTGAGTACGAGGTCCCCGCCGCGAGCTGAGTGTCCCGAGCGTTCATGGAACGTTTGCCCGCCTCTGGTCTTGGAATGGATCAGGGGCGGGCATTTTTTGTTGTGGGGGTGGCGGGGGCCCGTCCCCCGTAGGAACAGCAGATATTGCGTTGTCCATCTCGGCGTGCCCGGCCAGAGTTGATCCCAGCCCGCCAGGGGGTGGGCCGGTGCGCACGGGAGGTGGGCTGGTATGCGGGACACGCTGGTACTGAACGCGAGCTTCGAGCCGTTGTCGACGGTGACGCTTAATCGAGCCGTCGTTCTGGTGCTCCAGGACAAGGCCGTCGTCGAACAGGCCCACCCCGAACTGCGGATGCGCGGAGCCGCGCTCGACATACCGGCGCCCCGGGTGATCAGGCTGTGCCACTACGTACGGGTGCCCTTCCGAAGACGCGCGCCGTGGTCGAGGCGGGGGGTGCTGGTCCGGGACCGGCACCGGTGCGCGTACTGCGGGCGGCGGGCGACGACCGTCGACCACGTGGTGCCGCGGTCGCACGGCGGGCAGGACACGTGGCTGAACACGGTGGCCTCGTGTGCCGAGGACAACCACCGCAAGGCGAACCGGACGCCGGAGCAGGCGGGTATGCCACTGCTCCGGGTGCCGTTCGAGCCGACGCCTGCGGACGCGATGTTGCTGGCGTTGGGACAGGACGATTTCGCCACACTGCCGGAGTGGCTGGCCCAGCCGGCCGCGTAGTCCTTGGTCCTTGGTCCACCACTACGTCGATGGGGGCGCACCTCTGGCGAGAGGTGCGCCCCCATTGACGTAGTGGGTGCTGCTGTCAGTCGATGGGCGGCTTCTCACGCCGCTCCTGGGCCGGGACGCTCGCACCGGCGCCGCTGTTGCCAGAACCACCGCCCAGGCCGCCGAAGTTGCCCATGGCGCCGGACAGGCCCTTGAGGGCGTCACCGATCTCGCTGGGGACGATCCAGAGCTTGTTGGCGTCGCCCTCGGCGATCTTCGGGAGCATCTGAAGGTACTGGTAGGAGAGCAGTTTCTGGTCCGGGTCGCCGGCGTGGATGGCCTCGAAGACCGTGCGGACGGCCTGGGCCTCGCCCTCGGCGCGCAGGGCCGCGGCCTTGGCCTCGCCCTCGGCGCGCAGGATCTGGGACTGCTTCTCGCCCTCGGCACGCAGGATCTCGGACTGCCGGACGCCTTCGGCCTGGAGGATCGCGGCGCGCTTGTCGCGGTCGGCGCGCATCTGCTTCTCCATCGAGTCCTGGATGGAGGTGGGCGGTTCGATGGCCTTGAGCTCGACGCGGTTGACGCGGATGCCCCACTTGCCGGTGGCCTCGTCGAGGACGCCGCGCAGGGCCGCGTTGATCTCCTCGCGGGAGGTGAGGGTGCGCTCCAGGTCCATGCCGCCGATGATGTTGCGGAGTGTGGTGACGGTCAGCTGCTCGATGGCCTGGATGTAGCTGGCGACCTCGTAGGTCGCGGCGCGGGCGTCGGTCACCTGGTAGTAGATGACCGTGTCGATGTTGACGACCAGGTTGTCCTGGGTGATGACCGGCTGCGGCGGGAAGGGGACGACCTGTTCGCGCAGGTCGATGCGGTTGCGGATGGTGTCGATGAACGGGACGACGATGTTGAGGCCCGCGTTCAGCGTCCGTGTGTACCGCCCGAAGCGCTCCACGATGGCGGCGCTTGCCTGTGGGATGACCTGGATGGTCTTGATCAGGGCGATGAAGACCAACACCACCAGGATGATCAAGACGATGATGACCGGTGCCATCGTGGTTGTCCGTCCCCTTCTCCGCCTCGGCGCTCCGGCAGATCCTATTGATCCTGACTACTGGCCCCGACTACTGACCCTGACTACTGCTGATCCTACGGCTGTTGAGGATCTTGCCGGCCGAGTCTGACAGACCGTCGTGTACCCCGGGGGATGTTCGGTCCACTTTCGCCCGGCGAGGTCACATGATGATCGCCGTGGCCCCCTCGATTTCCACGACGTCCACTTCCTCGCCCGTCTCGTAGGCACGTCCGGTGTCGAGTGCACGTGCCGACCAGACCTCTCCGGCGAGCTTGATCCGGCCACCGGAGCCGTCGACCCTCTCCAGCACCACGGCCTGTCTGCCCTTCAGGGCGTCCACGCCGGTGGCGAGTCGGGGCCGTTGGGAACGGTGTCGGGCGGCGATGGGCCGTACGACGGCGATGAGCGCGACCGAGACGATGACGAAGACGAGTACCTGGACGACGACGTCCACACCGAACCCGGAGGCGACGGCGGCGGCGACCGCGCCGACCGCGAGCATCCCGAACTCCGGCATCGCGGTCACGACGAGCGGGATTCCGAGCCCTGCCGCGGCGACGAGCCACCACACCCATGCGTCGATGTCGTTCACACGGTCATGGTAGGTCCGCAGTGCGTACTGGGGACAGGGCGCACGGGGGGCGGGTCAGGACAGAGGGAGCCCCTGGGCTGTCCAGCGGTCGCCGACCTGCTCGACGACGAGCGGCAGCCCGAAGCAGAGGGACAGGTTGCGGGAGGTGAGCTCGAGCTCCAGCGGGCCGGCGGCCATGACCTTGCCCTGACGGATCATCAGGACATGGGTGAAGCCCGGGGCGATCTCCTCGACGTGGTGGGTGACCATGATCATCGAGGGGGCGATCGGGTCGCGGGCGAGGCGGCCGAGGCGGCGGACGAGGTCCTCGCGGCCGCCGAGGTCGAGGCCGGCGGCCGGCTCGTCCAAAAGCAGCAGCTCAGGGTCGGTCATCAGCGCGCGGGCGATCAGCGTGCGCTTGCGCTCGCCCTCGGAGAGGGTGCCGAACTTCCGGTCCAGGTGCTCGGTCATGCCGAGGCGGTCGAGGAAGGCCCGGGCGCGCTGCTCGTCGATGTCCTCGTACTCCTCCTGCCAGCCGGCCGTCATGCCGTAGGCGGCGGTCAGCACGGTCTGCAGGACGGTCTGGCGCTTGGGCAGCTTGTCGGCCATGGCGATGCCGGCCATACCGATGCGCGGGCGCAGCTCGAAGACGTCGGTGCCGGGCTCGCCGAGCGTCTCGCCGAGGATGGTGGCGGTGCCCTTGCTCGGGTAGAGGTAGCTGGACGCGACATTGAGGAGGGTGGTCTTGCCGGCGCCGTTGGGGCCCAGGATGACCCAGCGCTCACCCTCCTTCACCGACCAGGAGACCTGGTCCACCAGAGCCCGGCCCTCGCGGACCACGGATACGTCCTGAAGCTCCAGAACATCGCTCATGAGCGCGTTGTCTCCCCTTGCATTGTGGCCGGTCTCGGCTGTCGCGTACGCCTGTGGCTCGGGCCGCCGCGCCGGTGGGCGCAGGCCCTCCAGGAAATCTACGCCACCGGTCGGCTTCACTGTTCCATCGGTCCGGTCCTTAGGGTGGGGGCATGCTCTCGGAACCACGCGCAGGGCGCCTTGCCGCCTGGGGAAATGCCCTTATTGCCGGAATGGTCTCGCCGGATGACGCCGCGCTCGCGGTTGTCGGTGAAGACGCGGTACATCGGGTGGAGGGGCTGCCGGGTGAATCGGCGCCGGTCGGTCTCACGCTGGCGCTGGGACGGCTGCGGGCTCTGGGAGCGAGCGGGCTGCGGGTCGCGCTGCCCGCGCCGGGGCATCCGCTGGGGCTGAGTGGTCCGCCGGACTTCAACGCGCGAGCGCTGGAGGCCGAGGAGGCGGTGATCTGCCAGGGTGCCGCGCTGGGACTGGTGCCGGAGGTCTACGAGGCCGGGCCCAAGGGTGATGTGCATGTCGAGGTCGTCTGGCACTGTCTGCCGGTGCGGGAGGCGCCGCCGGCCGATGTGCCCTCGCTCGGGGAGGCGGAGCGGGAGCTGGCGGAGGCATTGCGGGACGCGACGGCGGTGCTGACGCGGCTGGATGTCGCCGGGTCGGGGCCGGTGGCGGAGGCGGCGGTCACGGCGTACCGGGCGCGGGCCGAGCGGGGGCGGGAAGTGCTGGCGCCGGGGTATCCACCTCGGGCGATGCGGGTGCTGGAGTTGGCGCAGAGGGTGGGGGCGCTGGTGTCGCTGGCCTATGAGAACGGTCACGGGGGTGCGGTGAGCGCCGCTGAGATGGCGGCGCGGGGAGAGGCGTTGCGGCCGGTGGAGCGGACGGCCCGACGGGCACAGGTCGCGGCGTACAACTCCGTTGTGGAGGAGCGGGAGCGGGGGGTGCGGTGACGTCCCCCGGTTGTGCGGGGGCGTTGCTCTGAGGAAGGGCCCGGCATTGGCGCGGGCCGGGGGTGCGCGGCCCGGCGCTGCGGGGTGCCTCCCCCAGAAGGGGCACGTCCAGCGCCCACCCGTGCCGCACCAGCGGCACGACTGCCCTCAGCGGGGTGGGGGACGCGACCGGCCTCCCGGGGGTGGACCCGGGAGGCCGTGGTCGGCTTGGTGGCCTGGGTCAGTGGTTGACGCCGAGGTTGCCGAAGGCCGGGTTCAGGACGCCGATGACGTTGACGCTGTTGCCGACGGCGTTCACCGGGATGTGGACCGGCGCCTGGACGACGTTGCCGGAGGCGACACCGGGGGAACCGATGGCCTCGCCGTGGGCGACGGAGCCGTCGGTGGCGGAGGCCATGCCCGCGCCGGCGGCGATCAGCCCGCCGGCCACCATCGTCACGGCCGCTGCCTTCTTCAGGTTCTTCACTTACAAGCCCTCCTTGCGATTGCCGCGGCAGTCGCCGCGGCACGCACTGGAGAACGGCCGGACCCCACAAAGGATGCGCCATATGGGGGACATTCCCACGACGGTATGAATCTCCGACCGGACGGGAACCCTCCAGGCTGCCGTCGCGTACCGGGGCAGTCGGTTCTGGGGCAGTCGGTCCCGGGTCAGCCGGTCACGTCGTGGCGCACGGCCCACAGCGCGGCCTGGGTGCGGTCCGCGAGGTCGAGCTTCATCAGGATGTTCGAGACGTGGGTCTTCACGGTCTTCTCCGAGAGCACTAGCGCGCGGGCGATCTCCCGGTTGGAGCGGCCGTCCGCTATCAGGCCCAGCACCTCGCGCTCCCGCTCCGTGAGCGCACCCGCTCTGCCCTGTCCGGAGTTGCTCTCCTCCTGGGACAGCAGGGCGCCCGCGACCTCGGGCTGGAGCAGGATGTGGCCGGCGTGGACGGAGCGGATGGCGCCCGCCAGCGCGTCGGGATCGACGTCCTTGTAGACGTAACCGGCCGCGCCCGCCCGCAGCGCCGGGACCACCGTGCGCTGCTCGGTGAAACTGGTGACGACCAGCACGCGCGCGCGGTTGTCCAGCTCGCGGAGTCTGCGCAGCGCGTCGACGCCGTCCATGCCCGGCATCTTGACGTCCATGAGGATCACGTCGGGTTCCAGCTCCTCGGCGCGGTCGACTCCCTCGGCCCCGTCCGCGGCCTCGCCCACCACCTCGATGTCGTCCTGCACCTCCAGGAAGGTGCGCAGGCCCCGGCGGACCACCTGGTGGTCGTCGACGAGCAGTACCTTGATTGCGTCAGCCACCGGGGACCTCCATCTCGATCGTGGTGCCCTTGCCGGGCGCTGATTCCACGGTCAGCGTGCCGCCGACGCCGTTCGCCCGGTCCCGCATGGAGACCAGGCCGAGGTGGCGTCCCGCGCGGCGCACCGTACGCGGGTCGAAGCCGCTGCCGTCGTCGGTGACCCGCAGCACGGCTCCGGTGCCGCGCCGGTGCAGCGTCACGTCGACGTGTTCCGCCGCGGAGTGGCGCAGGGCGTTGTGGAGCGCCTCCTGGGCGACGCGCAGCATCGCCTCCTCCTGGGCGGCGGGCAGGGCCTTGACCCCGCGCCCGGCGAAGGTCACCCGTGCGGCGTGGGCACGGTCGAGGACCTGGATCTGGGTGCGGAGGGTGGCGACGAGGCCGTCCTCGTCCAGTGCGGCCGGGCGCAGCTCGACGACGGCGGCGCGCAGTTCGTCGGCGGCCTCCGCGGCGAGCGCGGCGACCTGTTGCAGCTCGCCCTTGGCGCGCGCGGGGTCGCGGTCGACCAGGGTGGCGGCGGCCTGGGCGGTCAGGCGCAGGGAGAACAGTTTCTGGCTGACCGCGTCGTGCAGTTCGTGGGCGAGGCGGGAGCGCTCCTCGGCGATGGTCAGCTCGCGGCTGCGTTCGTACAGGCGGGCGTTGGTGAGGGCGATGGCGGCGTGCTGGGCGAGGATGCCCAGCAGTTCCTCGTCGTCCTGGGTGAAGCCGCAGCCACCGTCCGGTTTCGCACAGTTCTTGTTGGCCAGGAACAGCGCGCCGATGACCTCGTCACCGTCCCTGATCGGCAGACCCAGGAAGTCGACCAGGTCGGGGTGGGCGGACGGCCAGCCCTCGAAGCGGGGGTCCTTGCGGACGTCGCCGAGGCGCTGGGGCGTGGCCTCGTGCAGCATCGCGGCAAGGATTCCGTGTTGGCGCGGCAGGGGGCCGATGGCCTTCCACTGCTCCTCACTGACGCCGTCGACCACGAACTGGGCGAACCCGCCGTGGTCGTCGGGGACGCCGAGGGCGGCGTACTGCGCGTCGAGCAGCTCGCGGGCGGAGGCGACGATCGTCTTGAGGACGTCGCGCACCTCGAGGTGCCTGCTCATGGCCAGCAGCGCGGAGCTGACCGCGGCGAGGCCGGACCGGGGGCCATGACTCATGACCTCACGGTACCGGCGGGGTGTGACACCGGGATCGGACCTGTGACCGCCGTCACCTAGTGCGATGGGCCTGGGCCTCAGGTCCCCCGGCCGGTCCTGGGCCGGAGGACCCCCGGCCGGTCCTGGGCCGGAGGGCCCCCGGCCGGTCCTAGGGCGAAGGACCCCGCATGGTTGCGGCTCCTGGCCGAGGTGGCTGGTACGGCCCGGTTCCTACGTTGAGGAGCACGCCGCGCCGACCAGGAGGCGTGGACGACGAGGGGACCTGTCATGCCGGTCGCGATCATCACGGGAGCTTCGAAGGGACTGGGCCGGGCGCTCGCCGGGGCCTTGGCGGCACGGGGGTGGGACCTGGTGCTCGACGCCAGGACGCCGGAGACGCTCGAGGAGACGGCGGTGGCGCTGAAGGTGTACGGCACGCGCGTGACGGCGCTGCCCGGAGATGTCACCGACGCCGGGCACCGGGCCGGGCTGGTCGCGGCGGCACGCCGGCTGGGCGGGGTGGACCTGCTGGTCAGCAACGCGAGCGCGCTGGGGGCGGAACCGCTGGTGCGGCTGGAGGAACTGCCGACGGCCGGGCTGCGGCGGGCGCTGGAGGTGAACGTGGTCGCCGCGCTGGGCCTGGTCCAGGAGGCACTGCCTTCGTTGCGGGCGGCCCCGGCGGGCGCGGTGCTGACGGTCGGCTCGGACGCCGCGGTGGAGGCGTACGAGATGTGGGGCGGCTACGGGGCGTCCAAGGCGGCCCTGAACCAGCTGGCGGCGGTGCTGGGCGTCGAGGAGCCGGGGCTGCGGGTCTGGGCGGTCGATCCCGGGGACATGGCCACGGACCTGTACGCGGCGGCCGTACCGGACGACGACGGTCCGCGGCCCGATCCGGTGAGTGTCGTACCGGCACTGCTCAGGCTCCTGGACGAGCGGCCGGCCAGCGGTCGCTACGGGGCTGCGCTGCTGGAGGGAGTGCGATGACGCGGGCGACGGGAGTCCGCCCGCACGAGCCCGTCGGAGCGTGGGAGAGCGTTCCCGAGGAGCTGTCGGCGCGGGTGCCCGCCGAGCAGCGGGGGCCCGGGCTGGGCCGGGACGGCGTACGGCTGCTGGTGTCGCGTGGCACCGAGGTGTCGCATCACGGGTTCCGGGAGCTGCCGGAACTGCTGCGGGCCGGCGATCTGCTGGTCGTCAACACGTCGGCCACGCTGGCCGCCGCGGTGGACGGGCACATGGGGAACGCGCGCGTGGTGGTGCATTTCTCCACGCCGGGGGACGACGGCCGGTGGGCGGTGGAGCTGCGGGATCCGGACGGGCGGGGCACCACGCGCGCGCGTGTGGGGGGACCAAGAGGGGCGGAGGTGCGGCTGCCGTGCGGTGCTCGGCTGGTGCTGGAAGAGCCGTTGAGTACGCGCGGGGAGCGGTTGTGGTGGGCTCGGGCGTCGGGGGCGGAGGTGCCTGTGGTGCTGCGGGAGCGGGGGCGGCCCATTCGTTACTCCTATACGGAGCGGGATCAGCCGTTGTCCGCGTACCAGACGGTGTTCGCGCGGCCGGCCGCGGACGGGTCGGGGAGCGCGGAGATGCCGAGCGCGGCGCGGCCCTTCACGGCGCGGCTGGTGGCGGAGCTGGTGAGCCGGGGGGTGCTGTTCGCGCCGGTGACGCTGCACACCGGGGTGGCTTCGGCCCAGTCGTACGAGCCGCCGTATCCGGAGCGGTTCTCCGTGCCGGAGGCGTCGGCGCGGCTGGTCAACGCTGCGAAGGCCGGGGGCGGCCGGGTGGTCGCGGTGGGTACGACGGCCGTGCGCGCGGTGGAGTCGGCGGCCGGCGCCGACGGGGTGGTACGGGCTCGGGCGGGGTGGACCGGTCTGGTCGTGACTCCGGAGCGCGGGGTACGGGTGGTGGAAGGGCTGCTGACGGGGCTGCACGAGCCCGAGGCCTCGCATCTGCTGATGCTGGAGGCGGTGGCGGGGCGGGCGGCGATCGACCGCGGGTACGAGGCGGCGGTGCGGGAGCGCTACCTGTGGCACGAGTTCGGGGACGTCCATCTCCTCCTGCCGTAGAAGCGCCGTGCACAGCCCTCACAGTTTGCATTGCTCCAGCAACCACCGGTGAGAAAGGCGAGGGGTCGATGTGAGCCCGCACATAGGGTCCACGTCACGTACGAAGGGGGGTAGGAGAGAGACTCGTCCGTTTTGACCGGGCCGACAGTCCAGACTGCCCCGTTTTACCCGACCCTGATCCACTACCCCGGATCGTACGTCACACCTTTGCCTCCGAATTTTGCGGCCGCTAAGAATTGCTCTCGTCGCTCAACGCGGCGGGCCTCGTCCCGCGGCGTTTGTGCCGGAAGCACCAACTGTCCCCACCGGACGAGAGCGACCTCCGCGCTATTCGAAGAGGTCTATCCCGCCATGCCCAAGAACATCTTCACCCGTGGTCGCAGTCTTCCCCTGAACCGCAAGCACAAGATCGCGGTCGCCGGTGTCGGCACGCTCGGCGCCGCCGCCGTCGCGCTCACCGCGGTCCCGGCCAGCGGTCAGACGACCACGAGCGAGGCCGCTCCGACGGCCAAGGTGGCGTACAGCACCGAGCAGATCCAGGACGTGCACGCCGGTGTCACCGGCCAGCTCGCCGGTGCCAGCCAGAAGGTCGCCTCCATCGAGGCGAAGCAGGAGGCGGCCACCACGGCCACCTCCCCGAAGAAGGCCGCTGCCGAGAAGGCGGCGGAGAAGCGCACGGCCAAGGAGAGCACGAGCCGGTCCGCCGAGCGCGCCGAGGCCAAGCAGTCCCCGAAGAAGAGCTACGCCGACAACCTCGACGGCTGGATCCGCGAGGCCCGGGACATCATGAAGAAGCACGACATCCCGGGTACCTACGAAGGCATCCACCGCAACATCATCCGCGAGTCCTCCGGCAACCCGAAGGCCATCAACGACTGGGACATCAACGCCATCAACGGCATCCCGTCCAAGGGCCTGCTCCAGGTGATCCCGCCGACGTTCGAGGCCTACCACGTGCCGGGTACCTCCAAGAACATCTACGACCCGGTCGCCAACATCGCCGCCGCCTGCAACTACGCCGCGGACAAGTACGGCACCATGGACAACGTCGACAGCGCGTACTGAGGTCGGCGCGGACCTCTTCACGCCGGCTCGAACCGAACGCCGAAGGGCGGCACCCTCCTGACGGGGTGCCAGCCTTCGGAGCCTCTCGCCCGCGGGTTACTTGCGCATGACCTCAGGCTCGTGGCGGCGCAGGAAACGCGCCACGAAGAAACCGCAGATCACTCCGAGAACGATCAGCGCCGCCATGTTCAGACCCCAGGCACCGACGGTGTGCTCCCACAGCGGATCCACCTCGGCGCCCTTCTCCGGCGGAGCGACCTTGTTGAGGTCCAGCGTGGCGCCGGCCGCGGCGACCGCCCAGCGCGACGGCATCAGGTACGAGAACTGGTTGACGCCGACCGCCTCGTTCAGGGCGAAGAGGCAGCCGGTGAAGACGACCTGGATGATCGCGAACATGACCAGCAGCGGCATGGTCTTCTCGGCGGTCTTCACCAGCGAGGAGATGATCAGGCCGAACATCATCGAGGTGAAGCCCAGCCCCATGATCGGCAGGGACAGCTCGACGAGCGTCAGCCCGCCGAGGACCAGCCCCTCCTCCGGAATCTCCCGGGTGGCGAAGCCGATGATGCCGACCAGCAGGCCCTGCAGCACGGTGATCAGGCCGAGCACGAAGACCTTCGACATCAGATACGCGGACCGGGACAGGCCGGTCGCGCGTTCCCGCTCGTAGATGACCCGTTCCTTGATCAGCTCACGGACCGAGTTCGCGGCGCCGGCGAAGCAGGCGCCGACCGCGAGGATCAGCAGGACCGTGGTCGCCGTGCCGTTCGGGACGACCCGGCCCGCCGCGTTGGGCGCGTTGGGCAGCAGGCCCTTGTCGGCGTCGATCAGCAGGCTCACCGCGCCCAGCACGGCCGGCAGGATCACCATCAGGGCGAGGAAGCCCTTGTCGGAGACGATCACCGAGGTGTAGCGCCGCACCAGCGTGACGAACTGGGACGTCCAGCCCTGCGGCTTCGGCGGCTTCATCGCCTGCATCGTCGGCACCTGTACGGACTGCGGCGCGACGGCGTCGATGTCAGCGGCGTACATCTGGTAGTGCTGCGAGCCCTTCCAGCGGCCCGCCCAGTCGTAGTCGCGATAGTTCTCGAAGGCGGAGAAGACGTCGGCCCAGGTGTCGTAGCCGAAGAAGTTCAGCGCCTCCTCCGGCGGGCCGAAGTAGGCCACCGAACCGCCCGGCGCCATCACCAGCAGCTTGTCGCAGATCGCCAGCTCGGCCACCGAGTGGGTGACGACGAGGACGGTGCGGCCGTCGTCGGCGAGGCCGCGCAGCAGCTGCATGACGTCGCGGTCCATGCCCGGGTCGAGACCGGAGGTCGGCTCGTCCAGGAAGATCAGCGACGGCTTGGTGAGCAGCTCCAGCGCGACGGAGACACGCTTGCGCTGGCCACCGGACAAGGAGGTGACCTTCTTGTCCTTGTGGATGTCCAGCTTGAGCTCGCGCAGCACCTCGTCTATCCGGGCGTCGCGCTCGGCGCCCGTGGTGTCGGCCGGGAAACGGAGCTTGGCCGCGTACTTGAGCGCCTTCTTGACGGTCAGCTCCTTGTGCAGGATGTCGTCCTGCGGGACCAGACCGATGCGCTGACGCAGCTCGGCGAACTGCTTGTACAGGTTCCGGTTGTCGTAGAGGACCTCGCCCTGGTCGGCGGGCCGGTATCCGGTGAGTGCCTTGAGCAGGGTCGACTTGCCGGAGCCGGACGGGCCGATGACCGCGATCAGCGACTTCTCGGGCACGCCGAAGGAGACGTCCTTGAGGATCTGCTTGCCGCCGTCGACCGTGACGGTCAGGTGGCGGGCGGAGAAGGACACCTCACCGGTGTCGACGAACTCCTCGAGGCGGTCCCCGACGATCTGGAACGTCGAGTGGCCGACGCCCACGATGTCGGTCGGGCCGAGCAGCTGGGAGCCGCCCTTGGCGATCGGCTGACCGTTGACGTACGTGCCGTTGTGCGAGCCCAGGTCGCGGATCTCCATGCGCCCGTCGGGCGTCGAGTGGAACTCCGCGTGGTTGCGGGAGACCTGCAGGTCGGACACGACCAGGTCGTTCTCCAGGGCACGGCCGATGCGCATCACGCGGCCGAGCGAGAACTGGTGGAACGTCGTCGGACTGCGGTCCCCGTGGGCCGGCGGCGCCCCCGCCGCGCCGCCGGGCCCCTGCTGCTGGGGGAAGTGCGGTGCGGCTTGCTGTTGCCGCTGCTGCTGCTGTTGCTGTTGCTGTTGCTGCCAGCCGGCCTGCTGCTGCCCGTGCTGCGGGGGCTGCTGCTGCGGGGCCGCCTGTTGCTTCACGGCCTGCTGCGGCGGCTCCTGTGCCGGCGCCTGCTGGGCCCAGCCCGCGTTCGCGCCCTGAGCGGCGTACGGCTGCTGTGGCTGGGCCTGCGGCGTGCCGGCGGCGGCCTGGGCGCCGGTCAGGCTCAGACGCGGTCCGTCGGTCGCGTTGCCCAGGTTCACCACCGTGCCGGCGCCGAGCTCCATCTGCTGGATGCGCTGCCCGTGCACGAACGTGCCGTTGGTACTGCCGTGATCCTCGACGACCCAACTGCGGCCGTCGAAACGGATCGTGGCATGCCGCCAGGAGACCCTGGCGTCGTCGAAGACAAGCTCCCCCTGCGGATCGCGTCCGAGCGCGTATGACCGGGACGGATCGAGCGTCCAGGTCTGTCCATTGGATTCCAGTACGAGTTCCGGCACTCCATGCCCCACTGAGTTGTCCCCCGATTTGCCCCCGTCGCGGGGAGTCTAGGGATGTCGAACATCGGGGGGAACTATTTCAGGCTCGGCCCCCTGACCGAAAGTCGGGCCTTGTGAAAACTGCGCGGGCGCCCGTCGGTCGTTCCCGTTGACGGGGTTGAAACCTGCCCGGACAGTGGTATTCCACGCGAGGGGGACATGCGCGGCAACTCGGCCGCGCAGCGGATCGGGGGGTCTGCCATGAGCGTGTCCACGAGCGGCGAGGCCAAGGGGTACGGCACCAAAGTGCCGTGGGGAGATGTCCTGCTGTCCGCGATCGCCTCGGTGAGCTGGGCGCTGATCGGCATGGCGGGAACGGCCGCGCTCGGTCTGCGGCTGCTGGACGCGGACGCGGCGGGCTCGCTGGGCCCGATGACCGCGGCGGTCGTGGCGCTCGGAGCCGGCGGTTCGGTCACACCGGCCGGCGATGTGTCCGCGTTCGGGCTGAAGGGGGCCCAGGCCCACACGGCCATCGAATTCACGCCACTGGGCGTGGGGCTGGTCGGTGCGCTGCTTCTGTCGTTCTTCTTCCTCCGGTCCCTGCGGGCGGCCGGGGTCGTGGTCGCGCCCGCGGAACTCCTCGCGCGCGCGGGGGCGGTGATCGCCCTGTTCGTGGGGATGATGGGCGGACTGGCCTGGGCGGGTCACGACGTCATCACGATCGACGGCGGCTCGCTCGGACTCGACGACCTGCCCGGCGGGGGTGATGGTGGCGGTGGCGGTGGCGGTGGCGGTGGCATCGAGATTCCGGGACTCGGTGACCTGGGCGACATCGGCGGACTGCTGCCCGACCGGATCGGTGACCTCGTGGACGCCGAGGCGGCCGTCGGCTTCTCCGTCGACACCGCGCCGACGCTGCTGGGCGGCCTGGTCTGGTCCGCCGGAGTCCTGCTGATCGCACTGCTGGCCTCGCGCCGCGCTCCCCTGCCGCGCGGGTGCGGGGTCGTGCACCGGGTGGTACGGCCGGCCGTGTCCGCCCTGGTCACGGTGGCGCTGACGGCGGTGGTGGCGGGCTTCGCGGCGGCGGCCTACGCGGCGGTCGGCGACGACCATCCCCGGCGGATCGCGGGGGCCGCGCTGCTGGGCGCACCGAACGGGGTGTGGCTCGGCGTTCCGATCGGCCTGTTCGTGCCGTGGGACGGGCGTGCCACCGGTGAGCTGGTCCGGGCTCTCCCGGCTCCGCTGGACGAGTTGCTCGGCGCCGGCACCGAGCAGCCGGTCACCCTCGGGCGGTTGGCGGAGCTGGACGAACGGGTGTGGCTGCTGGGAGTGGCGGCGGTCCTGATGATGCTGCTGGCCGGGGTACTGACGGCGGTACGGACACCTGTGGCGCGGGACGAGGCACGCTTCGTGGCTTTCGTCGGGCGGTGCGCCGTGCGGCTGGGTGCCCTGACCGCGCTGACGCTGCCGTCGCTGGCCCGGCTGACGGAGGTGTCCGTGGACGCCTCGCTGTCGGTGCTCGGCGTCGACGCCTTCGGCGCGGGCGTCGACCTGCGCGGGCACCTCGGTACGGCCCTGCTGCTGGGTGCCGGGTGGGGCGCGGGGGCGGGGGCCGTGGGGGCGTTGCTGGCATGGGCGAGCGGGGCGGCGGGGTCGCGGGCTACGGCGTTGGCACGGGGTGCCGGGACGGCGGGAGCGAGTGGCGCGGACGGCGGTGGCGCAGGCGGTGGCGGTGGCGGTGGCGGTGGCGGTGGCGGTGGCGCTACGGCTTACGCGGGGTCACCGTCCTCGGGACCGTACCGGCCGGGGGCGCCACACCGGCCGCCCGACCCGGGCAGCAATCCGTACCTGCGACCGCGGGAAGGGCCTAGCGCGGGGGCGGAGGAGCCCGAGGACGCGTGGCCTGCCGGGTCGTGTACGCGTCCGCCGTCCGACCTGGGGCATGCGCCGGGTGCCGGGCGGCCCGCTCCCGGGACCCGGCCGCCCGGCGGTACGGGGCAGGGACAGGGGGGCGAGGGCCGGCGACCCGAGAGCACGGGGCAGCGGCCCTGTAGCGACGAACAGCAATCAAGCGACGACGTGTACGGCGCTCCCACGGTGGCCGGGCCGTTGAGGCCGCGGCCGGGAACACCGCAGCGGCCTCCGCGCCGCGGGGAACGGCCCGGAGGTCGACCGCCGTCCCGGTGGGGCGAGGGGCCGGTGCCCCCGCCTCCCCCGCCCCCTCCTCCCCCGCCTCCGGCACCACCGCGACGGCCCGGGGACGGGCAGTGAGGAAACCGGATCCGAGCGGGCGAGCCATGGCCGCCGAACGTGGTTCCCACAACGGGGCCGCCGGACGGCTGGAATCACCGTCCTGCGCGCCTCCGCAGTCTCCGCAGTCTCCGCAGTCTCCGCGTTCTCCGCGGCCTCGGCGGCCTCGGCGGCCTTCCACGGCCTTCCGCGCGGCCTTCCGCGGTCCGGTGAACGGCCACAACCGGTGGCCGTCCCCACCGGGTCCGCTCCCACGCTCCTGTCCGTCAGGCGGACCTCGGGGGCGGGAGGCACCGGGTGCCGGATACGGTTGGAGCACCATGAGCGCTTCGCAGACCTCTGACGTTCCCACGCTTCTCGTCAAGATCTTCGGCAAGGACCGACCGGGCATCACGGCCGGCCTGTTCGACACCCTCGCCGCCTACTCCGTCGACGTGGTCGACATCGAGCAGGTCGTCACCCGTGGCCGGATCGTGTTGTGCGCGCTCGTGACCGAGCCGCCCCAGGGTCTGGAGGGCGGTCTGAGGGCCACCGTCCACAGCTGGGCGGAGTCGCTGAAGCTGCAGGCGGAGATCATCTCCGGTATCGGCGACAACCGTCCGCGCGGTCTCGGCCGCTCCCTGGTCACGGTGCTCGGACACCCGCTCACCGCGGAGGCGACGGCCGCCATAGCGGCCCGGATAACCGAGTCCGGCAGCAACATCGACCGTATCTTCCGGCTGGCCAAGTACCCGGTGACCGCCGTCGAATTCGCGGTGTCCGGTGTTCAGACCGAGCCGCTGCGCACCGCGCTGGCCACCGAGGCCGCGGCGCTCGGTGTGGACGTCGCGGTCGTTTCGGCGGGACTGCACCGGCGGGCGCAGCGCCTGGTCGTGATGGACGTGGACTCGACGCTGATCCAGGACGAGGTCATCGAACTGTTCGCCGCGCACGCCGGTTGCGAGGACAAGGTCGCCGAGGTGACGGCGGCCGCGATGCGCGGGGAACTGGACTTCGAGCAGTCACTGCACGCGCGCGTGGCGCTGCTGGCGGGGCTGGACGCCTCGGTGGTGGACAAGGTGCGCAGCGAGGTGCGGCTGACACCGGGTGCCCGCACCCTGATCCGTACGCTGAAGCGGCTCGGCTACCAGGTGGGGGTCGTCTCCGGCGGCTTCACGCAGGTCACCGACGATCTGAAGGAGCGGTTGGGACTGGACTTCGCCCAGGCCAACACGCTGGAGATCGTCGACGGCAGACTGACGGGCCGGGTCACCGGGGAGATCGTGGACCGGGCGGGCAAGGCGCGGCTGCTGCGCCGGTTCGCCGCCGAGGCCGGCGTACCGCTGGCGCAGACCGTGGCGATCGGGGACGGGGCCAACGATCTGGACATGCTGAACGCGGCCGGGCTCGGCGTCGCCTTCAACGCCAAACCGGTGGTGCGCGAGGCGGCGCACACGGCGGTGAACGTGCCCTTCCTGGACACGGTGCTGTACCTGCTCGGCATCACCCGGGAAGAGGTCGAGGCTGCGGACACGCTGGACGAGGGTCTCCTCGATGGCCTCGGACTGCCCCTCGACGGGATCTGACCGGGGATCTGACCCACCTGATCCGGCCCACCCGCCCGACCGGGTGGTCTGCCCCACTCGCTCCAGGCGCCTCGTACGGTCCGGCCCGGACCGCCTCGTACGGCCGGGGCCCGGACCGCCTGGGTGCCCAGCCCCGGCCCTTGTCCCGCGGGGTCGATTCAGTCGGTCGGCGCCCAGTAGTCGACCAGGGAGGCCACGCCCGGCTCCACGTCCTTCCAGGAGCCCGTGAAGGTCAGGACGGCGAAGGCCGCGGTCGGGAAGCCACGGCGGCCCATCCGCTCACGGACGTCGTCCTCGGCCGAGCCGGCCAGGATCTCGGCGAGTGCCTCCATGCCCGGGTTGTGGCCGATCATGAGCACGTTCCGCAGGTCGTCGGGGGTTTCGTTGAGCACGGCGATCAGCTCGCCGGGTGAGGCCTCGTAGATCCGCTCCTCATAGACGGTTTTCGGTCGCTGCGGGAACTCCTGGACTGCGAGCTTCCAGGTCTCGCGGGTCCGGGCCGACGTGGAGCACAGGGCCTGGTCGAAGGGGACGCCGGTATCCGCCAGCCTGCGTCCGGCCTCTGCGGCGTCCTTGCGGCCCCGATCGGCGAGCGGCCGCTCGTGGTCGGTCACCTGTGGCCAGTCGGCTTTCGCATGCCGGAAAAGGATGATCCTGCGGGATTCTGCGACGCTCATGGCATCCAGCTTCGCATGAAACAGGCCACGAGGCGCAGGGAGTTGACATGCGGGTTCACCGCTCTGAGCGCACCCGGAGGGGGCCGGTCCGGCATCAGCGGGCGGTCAGCTGCTGCACCCGTTCCAGGAGGTGGGCGATCGCGGGTTCACCGGCGGTGGCGTGGGCCTCGGCGGGATTCAGTATCAGCAGGAGCAGCGCGACGAAGGCGAGCACGGGCAGGGCGAGGGCCCACCAGGGCAGCCGGATCTCGACACCGCCCCGGGTCGTCCGGGGAGGCCGGGTGTGGGTAGGGGCCGACATGAGTGCCTCCGCTGGTCTTCGAGCGTCCCTGGACCGTGCTCCGCGGCCCGCCTGCCGTGCTGCGGGCACATCTCGAAACTACGGAGTCCGCGGGCCCCAACCCATCCGGAAGTCCACCCACTTGACCCTGACCCTCGCCCCCTAGGGGATGGTGGGGTCAACCCCACCATCGGGCGAAGGAGGGCGGGATCACGGTGAGGCGATCGTCGCGACGATGCCGATGATCACGAAGATCGCGAGGAAGCCGCCGAAGACGAACAGCATCTTCTTCTGGCCGTGCTGGGGGTTCGGGTCGAGGACTGGCATACCGCCAGTCTCCCATCCGTCGCCCGCACCGGAGCAGGCGGGCCGCATCCTGGGGGCGGGCCGGCCACCGACCGGGACGGGCAGACCACCGACCGGGACGGATCGGCCGCCGACCGGGACGCACCGGCCGCTGCTGGGGTCAGCGGGCCGCTTCCTCCTCCACCGTGCGGTCGCGTCCCGCCAGGAAGCCCACCAGCATCTGCGGCACCATCAGGGCACTCATCAGCGCGATCGGCATGCCCCAGCCCCCGCTGTGCTGGTAGAGCACGCCCACCAGCAGCGGCCCCGGGATGGAGATCAGGTAGCCGGTGCTCTGCGCGAAGGCGGACAGCTGGGCGACGCCCGCGCCCGTCCTGGCCCGCATCCCGACCATGGTCAGCGCGAGCGGGAAGGCGCAGTTGGAGACGCCGAGCAGCAGGGCCCAGGCCCAGGCACCGCCGGCCGGGGCGAAGTACAGGCCGGCGTATCCGGCGAGCCCGCACACGCCCAGCACCAGCACGATCGGGCCCTGGTGGGGCAGGCGGGTGGCCACGCGCGGGATGACGAAGGCGAGCGGCACGCCCATCACCATGATGACGGCGAGCAGGAGCCCGGCGGTGCCGGCGGACACACCCGCGTCCCGGAAGATCTGCGCCATCCAGCCCATCGTGATGTAGGCCGCGGTGGCCTGGAGGCCGAAGAAGACGGCGAGGGCCCAGGCCGTACGGCTGCGGGTGATCCTCAGTGGAGGCTGCTCGGCGGGCTGGGCCACCGGTCCGCCCGCACGGCGCGCGGCCGCGGGCTCCGCGGGGTTCTCTGCGATCTCGTCGCCTGCCTCGTCGGCGTCCTTGGAGGCGTTCCGGGCGGGCGAGGGCTCGGACGGCGCCTTCCGGTCGCGTACGAAGGGGATCCACGGCAGGACGGCCACCACCGCCAGGACGGCCCAGACCGCGAGGCCGGGCTGCCAGTCCCCGCCCAGCGCGTTCGTCATGGGCACGGTCGCCGCGGCGGCGATCGAGGTGCCGAAGGCCAGGGCCATCGAGTACAGGCCGGTCATGGAGCCGACGCGGTCGGGGAAGAAGCGCTTGACGATGACCGGCATAAGCACGTTGCTGACCGCGATGCCCATCAGCGCGAGGGCCGTGGCGGCCAGGAAGCCCGCCGTGCCGCCGGCGTACGGGCGTATGAGCAGGCCGGCGGTGATGGCGACCATGCCCGCGCAGACCACCGCGCCGGGCCCGAAGCGGCGGGCCAGCCGCGGGGCGGTGACCCCGAAGACGGCGAAGCACAGTGGGGGCACGGAGGTGAGCAGTCCGGCCACACTGCCGCTCATGCCGAGCCCGTCGCGGACCTCTTCCAGGAGCGCGCCCAGGCTCGTGATGGCGGGGCGCAGGTTGGCCGCGGCCAGGACGATGCCGAGGAGGAGCAGGCGGGTCGTCCACGTCGTCCACGCGCGCGTGCCGGGCGGGCCGGGCGTCCTGCCGGGTACTCGGGCGTCACGTTCGGCCGCCTCGCGGCCGAGGGGCGCGGACTTCGAGGTCTCCGTCCGAGTCACCGTCCGGGTTTCGTCACTAGCCATGAGACCCATCATAGAATCATGGGATGATTGGTTGTCCATCCGGTGTTCTCCCCGGTGGCTGCCCGCCGCCGGGTCCCGCGTGCGAAGGTGAGCCATGCCCCTGAGCCATCCCCGTCGTTCCGCGCTGTCCGAGCAGGTCATCGCGGCGCTGCGCCAGCAGATCGCCTCGGGCGAGTGGCCGGTCGGCTCCCGCATCCCGACGGAGCCCGAACTGGTCGAACAGCTCGGTGTCGCCCGGAACACGGTCCGTGAGGCGGTCCGCGCGCTGGCCCACAACGGTCTGCTGGACATCCGCCAGGGCTCCGGCACGTACGTCGTGGCGACCAGCGAGCTGGCGGGCGTGATGCAGCGCCGCTTCTCCGACGCCGACCCCCGGCACATCGCCGAGCTGCGTTCCACGCTCGAGTCGGCCGCTGCCCGGCTCGCCGCCGAGCGGCGCACGGAGAAGGACCTCAAGCAGCTCGACGCGCTGCTGGTGCGCCGCGAGGAGGCCTGGGAGTCGGGCGCCACGGAGGCGTTCGTGACGGCGGACGCCACCTTCCACCTGGCCGTCGTGGCCGCCTCGCACAACGACGTGATGACCGCGATGTACGCGGATCTGGGCGAGGTGATGCGGGACTGGCTGCGCGTGGACGTCGGCAGCGAGCTCACCCCGGAGTCGCACATGGACCACACCCGGCTGGTGGACGCGATCCGCTCGGGGGACGCGGTGACGGCCGCCCAGGAGGCCGCCGGTTATCCGTTCCTGTGCCGCCCGGGCCGCTTCAGTGCGCCCTCTGGTGGCTGACCCACGCCGCCCGGACCTCCTTCCAGCAGCGTCCGTCCAGACGTACGGTCTGCGCGGGCCCGGCCGAAACCGCCGAACCGTCGCTGTCGAGGTCCCACCAGCGGACGCACTCGATGTGCAGGCGCACCCGGTCGGGTCCCGGATACGGGTTGTGGCAGTGGGCGGTCACCCGGGAGCCGTCGACGCGGACCCTGCACTCGGCGCCGAACGGCTCCTGTGACGCGGAGTCCCCGGCGTCGCCCGTGTCCCCGGCGGGCACGCGCGCGTGGGACACCGCTTGGGACGGCAGGACCAGCACGCAGGCGAGGGCGGCGGTCACCGAGGCCAGGCGGGAGAGCAGACGCACAGGGGACCCCCTCGGCCGTGCGGGGAACTGGGGAGGCAAAGCGCGTGGTGGACTCGTACCCCAGCGTGTGCCGCAGGCCCTCCCACCGCCCGGCCGACTGGGCCGAACGGGTGACATGCCGGAGGCCCGCACCCGTGAAGGATGCGGGCCCCCGGAGAAGCAGCCGGTCAGGCGCCGACGGCGTGCAGACCGCCGTCGACGTGGACGATCTCACCCGTGGTCTTCGGGAACCAGTCGCTCAGCAGCGCGACGACACCGCGGCCGGCCGGCTCCGGGTCCTTCAGGTCCCACTCCAGCGGAGCGCGGTTGTCCCACACGGAAGCCAGCTCGGCGAAGCCCGGGATGGACTTGGCGGCCATGGAACCGATCGGGCCCGCGGAGATCAGGTTGCAGCGGATGTTCTGCTTGCCCAGGTCACGCGCCATGTAGCGGCTGGTGGCCTCCAGGGCGGCCTTGGCCGGGCCCATCCAGTCGTACTGCGGCCAGGCGTACTGCGCGTCGAAGGTGAGGCCGACGACCGAGCCGCCGTTCTGCATCAGCGGCAGGCAGGCCATGGTCAGCGACTTCAGGGAGTACGCCGAGACGTGCATGGCGGTGGCGACCGACTCGAACGGCGTGTTGAGGAAGTTGCCGCCGAGCGCGTCCTGCGGCGCGAAGCCGATGGAGTGGACGACGCCGTCGAGGCCGCCCAGCTCCTCGCCGACGATGTCGGCCAGGCGACCGAGGTGCTCGTCGTTGGTGACGTCCAACTCGATGACCTTGGTGGGCTTGGGCAGCTTCTTGGCGATGCGCTCGGTCAGCGTGGGCCGCGGGAACGCGGTCAGGATGATCTCGGCACCCTGCTCCTGGGCCAGCTTGGCGGTGTGGAAGGCGATGGAGGACTCCATCAGCACACCGGTGATGAGGACGCGCTTGCCCTCGAGAATTCCGCTCATGATGATCAGTGACCCATTCCCAGTCCGCCGTCAACGGGGATGACGGCTCCAGTGATGTACGAGGCGTCGTCCGAGGCGAGGAACCGCACCGTCGCGGCGATCTCCTCCGACTGCGCGTACCGGCCGAGCGGCACCTGCGCGAGGATCTTCGCCTGCTGCTCCTCGGTGAGCTCCCGCGTCATGTCGGTGTCGACGAAGCCCGGCGCGACGACGTTGAAGGTGAGGTTGCGCGAGCCCAGCTCACGGGCGAGGGAACGCGCGAAGCCGACCAGGCCCGCCTTGGAGGCGGCGTAGTTGGCCTGCCCCGCGGAGCCGAGGAGCCCGACGACCGAGGAGATGAGCACGACACGGCCCTTCTTGGCCCGCAGCATGCCGCGGTTGGCGCGCTTGACGACGCGGAAGGTGCCGGTGAGGTTGGTGTCGACGACGGAGGTGAAGTCCTCCTCGGACATGCGCATCAGGAGCTGGTCCTTGTTGATGCCCGCGTTGGCGACCAGGACCTCGACGGGACCGTGTGCTTCCTCGATCTCCTTGTAGGCCTGCTCCACCTGCTCGCTGTCGGTGATGTCGCACTTGACGGCCAGGCAGCCCAGCTCCGCCAGGGCGGCGGGCGGCTCACCCGAGCGGTACGTGATCGCGACCTTGTCGCCGGCGTCGGCGAAGGCGCGGGCGATGGCGAGGCCGATGCCCCGGTTGCCTCCGGTGACGAGAACCGAGCGGCTCAACGGATCACCCTTTCAATAGCGGTCTGGTGGCCGCCCGAACACCCGGTTGACGGGCGGCGATGACAGGCGGCTTCCTCGAAAACCTATCGGTCACCACACGTCCGCAAAGACTCGGGCACCCACAGTGGCTTACGGGACTGACTGTCGGGTCCCTACAGAAACGGTCCGGGTGTCAGCCGTCCGGCACGGCCGCCGAGGTCGCCCCGGCGACACTGCTGCCGGCCGGGCCACGGAGGCGGGGCGCGCGGAGAGGACACTGCCCGGGAAATGGGGCGACTGGTTCACCAGGGCGGCGATGCCCGCGCCGCACGTCCCCGATTTCGATTTGAGCGTCCCCGATTTCGATATGAGCTCTGTTCGATATGAGCTCTGTCGGTCGGGGCGTATAACCTCGTAGTCGGCTGTCACCCGACTGCCCGAAGGTCATCAGCACGCGTCAGCACGCGTGAACACGTAGGAGACACGAGAACCGTGACGGACATCGTCGACGAGCTGCAGTGGCGCGGGCTGTTCGCCCAGTCCACCGACGAGAACGCATTGCGCAAGGCGCTCGCGGACGGTCCCGTCACGTTCTATTGCGGTTTCGACCCGACCGCGCCGTCCCTGCACGTGGGGCACCTGGTGCAGGTGCTCACCGTGCGCCGGCTCCAGCAGGCCGGTCACCGGCCGCTGGCGCTGGTCGGTGGCGCCACGGGTCAGATCGGCGACCCGCGCCCGACCGCGGAGCGCACGCTGAACTCGCCGGAGACCGTCGCCGGCTGGGTAGCCCGGCTGCGCGGCCAGATCGAGCCGTTCCTGTCCTTCGAGGGCGAGAACGCGGCCGTGATGGTCAACAACCTCGACTGGACCGAGGGGCTCTCCGCGATCGAGTTCCTGCGGGACATCGGCAAGCACTTCCGGGTCAACAAGATGCTGACCAAGGACTCCGTCGCGCGGCGGCTGGAGTCCTCCGAGGGCATCAGCTACACGGAGTTCAGCTACCAGCTCCTGCAGGCGATGGACTTCCTCCAGCTCTACCGGAGGTACGGCTGCACGATGCAGCAGGGCGGCAGTGACCAGTGGGGCAACCTCACGGCCGGCCTGGACCTGCTGCACCGGCTGGAGCCGGACGCCACCGCGCACGCCTACGCGACGCCGCTGATGACGAAGGCGGACGGCACCAAGTTCGGCAAGACCGAGGGCGGCGCCGTCTGGCTCGACCCGGAGATGACCACGCCGTACGCGTTCTACCAGTTCTGGCTGAACGTGGACGATCGGGACATCTCGAAGTACATGCGCATCCTGTCCTTCCGGTCCCGTGAGGAGCTGGAGGAGCTGGAGCGGCAGACCGAGGAGCGTCCGCAGGCCCGGGCCGCGCAGCGTGCGCTGGCCGAGGAGCTCACGACACTGGTGCACGGCGCCGATCAGACGGCCGCCGTGATCGCGGCGTCCAAGGCCCTCTTCGGCCAGGGCGACCTGACGGAGCTGGACGACCGGACGCTGGCCGCGGCCCTCTCCGAGCTGCCGCACGTCAGGGTCGCCGAGCTGGGTCCGGTGGTGGACCTGTTCGCCGAGGTCGGCCTGGTCGCCAGCAAGTCCGCCGCGCGCCGCACGGTCAAGGAGGGTGGCGCCTACGTGAACAACGCCAAGGTCACCGGTGAGGACGCGGTCCCCGCCGCAAAGGACCTGCTGCACGGGCGCTGGCTGGTGTTGCGCCGCGGCAAGAAGAACCTGGCGGCGGTGGAGGTCACCAGCGCCTGAGCGCGGCACTGCCCGCGCCCGAGCGTGCGTACGAGGGGCGGTTCCGGTGCCGTGCGGCTGCCGGAGGCCGCCCCTTCGTCGTACGGGTGGTCGTACGTGGCATCAAGCCCGTTCGCGCCGCTTGTTCCCCCGCACCGCCATGTAGATCGCGTCGCCCACGGCCACGATGACGACCGCGGCCACCAGCTGGAAGACGTGCCGCCACCAGTCGATGCCGGAGGTCGCGTCCACGCCGGCCGCCCGTGCGATCGCGTTGCCGGCGATCGCGCCGAGCATGCCGAAGATGGTGGTCAGCCACAGGGGGCTGTGCTGCTTCCCGGGAATGATCGCCTTGGCGATCAGACCGAGCACGAATCCGACGATGATCGCCCACAACCAGCCCATGACTGCCTCCTCATACGGCTCTACGCGAGCATTACCGCCAGTGTTCGGCCGTACCGCGTACGGCGCATGCCGGATACGGCCGAACGGGGTACCGGACTACGCGGCGCGGCGCACGCCGTGCGCGCGGATCGGGGGTGCCCCGGTCTCGTAGGCGACGCAGGCGCGGCGTAACGTGGGGAGTTGTCCGGGACCGGAGTCCCCGAGCGGCCGCGGACAGGAGCGGGCGGGGAAAGTCCGATGCGGGCGGATGGTGGAACCAGATGCGGAAGCAGAGTGCCGGCGGCAGCGCCGAGGTGTTCCGGATCACCGGGGCCCGGACGGGTCTCCAGGAAGACGTGCGCGGGCGGCAGCGCCGCTACATCATCTCGATGTCGGTCCGTACGCTGTCGGTGATCCTCGCGGTCTGCCTGTGGAACGTGGAACGGCACGTCGCGATCGTGGCCCTGGTCCTCGGGGCGGCCCTGCCGTACGTCGCGGTCGTGATCGCCAACGCCGGGCGCGAGAACGCGCCATCGTTGCCGTCGACGTTCGTGGCGGCGCAGACTGCCCCGATGATCATGCCGCCACGTGCTGAGGACGGTTCGGCGAAACCCGTTCCGGAGGACGCCAGGGCCGACCCGGCGCCGGGCCCGGCCGGTGAGCCACGTGGCCGGGCGTGACCCCTGGGCGGGCGCCGAGACCGACGCCGAGGCGGCCGTCGATTCCACGCCAGGTCGAAGAAGTGCTCAGATGAATCGGGTGGTTCCGGTGCCGGGCCACGGGTGACCCGTGACATACTTCGTACTCGCTCCGCATCCCCCGTCGGAGCGACGGACCGACGCCGGGCAGCTCCCCCCGTGGCTGCTCGGCGTCGCCTTTTTCCGGGGCCGTCTCCGCGTTGTCGCGTGGTCGTTCTGTTGTCTTTCGGTAGTCGTGATTCGGTAGTTGTAATTCGGTAGTTCTGATTCGGTAGTTGTGGGACGAAACTGTGAGTGACGAGACGAGCGCGATCTGCTCCGCCAAGGGCTGCCGCACCGCCGCCGAGTGGGTGCTGGCGTGGAACAACCCGAAGATCCACACGCCGGAGCGCCGCAAGACGTGGATCGCCTGCGACGAGCACCGGGAGCATCTGTCCCAGTTCCTCGGGGTGCGGGGCTTCCTGAAGGACGTGGTCCCGCTGGCCGACTGGGAGGCCCCCGCGGGCTCCTAGCCAGGGCGTGCCGCCCGGGCTCCTAGCCAGGGCGTGCCGCGGGCGGGCCCTGAGCAGGCCTGGAGCTGACCCTGAAGGCCTCTGAAGGCCCGCCCTCACGACCCTGGGCAGGCCTAGCCTCCGATCGCCGACATCGGCCGGTCGGGCTGGACGAAGGTCGGGTCGTCGAGGCCCGCGCCCGCCTTCTTCCCCCACATGGCCAGCCGCCAGACGCGGGCGATCTCCTCGTCGGGAGCGTCGGAGCGCAGGGCGGCACGCAGGTCGGTCTCCTCCGTGGCGAACAGGCAGGTGCGCACCTGGCCGTCGGCGGTCAGACGGGTGCGGTCGCAGGCCGAGCAGAACGGGCGGGTGACGGAGGCGATGACGCCGACGCGGTGTGGGCCGCCGTCCACGAGCCAGCGCTCGGCGGGTGCCGAGCCGCGCTCCTCCGAACCCTCGGCGGTCAGCTCGAAACGGGTGCGCAGGGAGGCCAGGATGTCACCGGCGGTGACCATGCCCTCGCGCTTCCAGCCGTGCTGGGCGTCCAGCGGCATCTGCTCGATGAAGCGCAGCTCGTAATCGTGCTCGACGGCCCAGGCCAGCAGGTCGGGAGCCTCGTCGTCATTGAGGCCCGGCATCAGGACCGAGTTCACCTTGACCGGGGTGAGCCCGGCCTCGCGGGCGGCTTCCAGGCCTTCCAGGACGTCCTTGTGGCGGTCCCTGCGGGTGAGGGTCTTGAAGACGTCCGGGCGCAGGGTGTCCAGCGAGACGTTGACCCGGTCCAGGCCCGCGGCCTTCAGGGCGGGTGCCGTGCGGCGCAGGCCGATGCCGTTGGTCGTGAGGGACATCTGGGGGCGCGGCTCCAGGGCGGCGACGCGCTCGACGATGCCGGTCAGGCCGGGGCGCAGCAGGGGCTCGCCGCCGGTGAAGCGGACCTCCTCGATACCGAGGGAGGTGACGGCGATGCCGATGAGGCGGACGATCTCGTCGTCCGTGAGCAGGTCGGGCTTGGCCAGCCACTGGAGGCCCTCTTCGGGCATGCAGTAGGTGCAGCGCAGGTTGCAGCGGTCGGTGAGCGAGACCCTCAGGTCGGTGGCCACTCGGCCGTAGGTGTCGATGAGCACGTGGGCCCCCTCCCTCGACGCGGATCGGCGGAGCCCTTCCACTTCTCTCCTCCGACACCTGCGAGCCTACGTGACGGGTCCGACATCGACAGCGGCCCGATCCCACGACGTGGGACGCGGCCGCGTCGTAGAGATCTACGAGCGGCCGCGTCCCCGGTGGCGCTGCGCGGGGCCCGCTGCGTGGCCCCGTACGCGGTATTCAGTACCCGATGCAGCACGTGGGCCCGTGCGTGGCCCTGTGCGTGGGCCCGTGCGTGGGCCCGTGCGTGGCTCAGTGCGCTCCGGTGCCGGTCAGGGACCGGACCTCGAGCTCCGCGTACTTCGCCTCGTCGGGCTCCTCCTTGGACAGCATCGTGCCGAGCCAGCCCATCAGGAAGCCGAACGGGATGGAGATGATGCCCGGGTTCTTCAGCGGGAACCAGGCGAAGTCGACGTCGGGGAACATCGCCTTCGGGTCGCCGGAGACCACGGGTGAGAAGAGCACCAGGCCGACGGCGACGATCAGCCCGCCGTAGATCGACCACAGGGCGCCCTGGGTGGTGAACCGCTTCCAGAACAGGCTGTAGAGGATGGTCGGCAGGTTGGCGGACGCGGCGACCGCGAACGCCAGGGCGACCAGGCCGGCCACGTTCAGGTCGCGGGCGAGGGCACCGAGCGCGATGGAGGCGATACCGATGAAGACGGTCGACCAGCGGGCCGCCCTCATCTCCTCCTTCTCGGTGGCCTTCCCCTTGCGGATGACGTTGGCGTAGATGTCGTGCGCGAAGGACGAGGACGAGGCGAGGGTGAGACCGGCGACCACGGCGAGGATGGTCGCGAAGGCCACCGCCGAGATCGTGGCGAGCAGGATCGCGCCCCAGGCCGAGTCGACGCCGCCCACATGCAGGGCGAGCAGCGGCGCGGCCGTGTTGCCGGACGGGTTGGACGCGATGATCTCCTTCTGCCCGACGAGCGCGGCGGCGCCGAAGCCGAGCGCGATGGTCATCAGGTAGAAGGCGCCGATGATGCCGATCGCCCAGTTCACGGACTTACGGGCGGCCTTGGCGTTGGGCACCGTGTAGAAGCGGATCAGGATGTGCGGCAGGCCGGCCGTGCCGAGCACCAGGGCGATGCCCAGGGAGATGAAGTCGAGCTTGGTGGTGCCGCTGGCGCCGTACTGGAGGCCGGGCTCCAGGAAGGCGGCGCCCTTGCCGCTGTTCTCGGCGGCCGTGCCGAGCAGGTCGGAGATGTTGAAGTTGAACTTCAGCAGCACCAGGAAGGTGATCAGGATGGTGCCGCCGATCAGCAGCACGGCCTTGACCATCTGGACCCAGGTGGTGCCCTTCATGCCGCCGATGGAGACGTACACGATCATCAGCAGGCCGACGAGGGCGACGATGAGGATCTTGCCCGCGTCGGAGGTGATGCCGAGCAGCAGCGAGACGAGAATGCCCGCGCCCGCCATCTGGGCCAGCAGGTAGAAGATCGACACGACGATCGTGGAGGTGCCGGCGGCGGTACGCACGGGACGCTGGCGCATGCGGTAGGCGAGCACGTCGCCCATGGTGTAGCGGCCGGAGTTCCTCAGCGGCTCGGCCACCAGGAGCAGGGCGACCAGCCAGGCGACCAGGAAGCCGATGGAGTAGAGGAAGCCGTCGTAACCGAAGAGGGCGATGGCACCGGCGATGCCGAGGAAGGACGCGGCCGACATGTAGTCGCCGGAGACGGCGAGTCCGTTCTGGAAGGCGCTGAACTGGCGGCCGCCCGCGTAGAAGTCGGCGGCGTCCTTGGTCTGGCGGCCGGCCCAGACGGTGATGCCGAGCGTCGCTAGGACGAAGATCGCGAAGAGCGTGATGATGAGCGGGCGGTGCTCGCTGGCCTCGTTGGCGGCGAGCTGGGTGGCGAGAACGGTCTGTGCGGGGCTCATGCGCCGCCCTCCATCCGGGACTTGATGGCCTCGGCCTTGGGGTCGAGCTTCGCGGCGGCGTACCGCGAGTACCACCAGGCGATGAGGAACGTGGTGACGAACTGGGCGAGACCGAAGACGAGGGCGACGTTGATGTTGCCGAACAGCTTGGTGCCCATGAAGCCGCCGGCGTAGTTCGACAGCAGCACGTACAGCAGGTACCAGGCCACGAAGGCGATCGTCAACGGGAACGCGAAGGAGCGGAAGGAGCGGCGCAGTTCGGCGAACTCGGCGCTCTGCTGCACTTCGGAGAACTCCTCGGCGGACGGAAGTGGGCGTTCCTCTTTCGAGGGGGGCGGTGCGTCGGTGGCCACGGAGTCTCCTCGTACGACGGACATGACGGCTTGGACCTCGGTGTTCATACGGGGGCCTGATCGTGCTCGGGCTCCCTGTCCAACGACACGGCGCCCCACGGGGACCGGTTCAACACGCGGGGCACTTTCCGAAGTCACCCGTGGCGGGTCATTGCTGGCCAGGGACTGCGGGGGATAGCTTCGCCCTGCACCACTCCGTCATGTACCTGCCCGAGCACCACCTGTGTCTCGGGCCGGTTTCGTTTCCGGATGATGTGGAGACCCCATGGATCATCTGCATGCGCCGCGTTCGTCGCGTTCCCCGCGTCCCTCGCGGTCCTCGCGTTCCAGACGGCGGCTCGCCCTCGCCGTACCCGTCGTGCTGTCGCTGACCGCGTCGCTCGGCTTCCTGCCCGCGGCCGCCTCGGCGGCCCCGCAGGCGGAAGCCGCCGCCGAGGCCACGCGGGCCGGCCTGGCCGAGGACGCGCCCAGTCTGGCGTACGTCGTCAACACGCGGACGGACCACCGCACGATCGCGTCGGTGAAGCGCGCGATAGCCAGGGCCGACGGCAGCGTCGTGGCCACGTACCAGAAGATCGGTGTGATCGTCGTCCACTCGGCGAACCCGGACTTCGGGGAGCGGATACGCAAGGCGCGCGGAGTGCAGTCGGCGGGCGCGACCCGCACCGCGCCGCTGACCGCCGCCGGGACGACGGACCAGGGCGCCGCGGAGATACTCTCCGCCGAGCAGGCGGCGCGGACCGCGAAGGCGTCCGAGGCCGCGGGGGTCGGCGAGCCGCTGGAAGCCGAGCAGTGGGACCTGCGCGCGATAGGCGCCGACAAGGCCGCGAAGATCAACCCGGGCAGTTCCAGGGTCACCGTCGCCGTGATCGACACCGGTGTCGACGACACCCACCCCGACCTCGCCCCCAACTTCTCCGCCTCGCAGTCCGCCAACTGCGTCGGCGGCAAGGCGGACACCAGTGAGGGCGCCTGGCGGCCGTACACCGCCGACGACTACCACGGCACCCACGTGGCGGGTGAGATAGCCGCCGCCCGCAACGGCACGGGCGTCGCCGGTGTCGCGCCGGGCGTGAAGGTGTCGAGCATCAAGGTGAGCGACCCGGACAACGGCCTCTTCTATCCCGAGAACGTCGTGTGCGCGTTCATGTTCGCCGCCGACCACGGCGTGGAGATCACGAACAACAGCTACTACGTGGACCCCTGGCTGTACAACTGCATGGACCACCCCGACCAGCGCGCGATCGTCGACGCGGTCAACCGGGCCCAGCTGTACGCCCAGCGCAAGGGCACCCTGCACCTCGCCTCCGCGGGCAACTCCAACCACGACCTGGACTCCGACGCGATCGTCGACGACTCCAGCCCGAACGACACCACGCCGGGGACGCGGACCATCGATCCGCACGAGTGCTACGACATCCCGACCCAGCTGCCGGGCATCGTCACGGTCAGCGCCACGGGCGTCGACAAGGAGAAGTCCTACTACTCCACGTACGGCAACGGTGTCGTCGACATCGCGGCGCCGGGCGGTGACGGGCGCTACCAGATCCCGGACACGCCGTCGAAGAACGGCCGCATCCTGTCGACCATGCCGAACAACGAGTACGCCTGGCTCCAGGGCACGTCGATGGCCTCGCCGCACGCCGCGGGCGTCGCCGCGCTGCTGAAGTCGGAGCACCCGTGGGCGTCCCCGGCGCAGTTGCAGTGGCTGCTGAAGGCCCAGGCGGACAACCCGGGCTGCCCGGCCTCCTACGACCAGGACGGCGACGGCACGCAGGACGCCGACTGCGAGGGCGGCAAGCGGGTCAACGGCTTCTACGGCTTCGGCATCGTCGACGCGCTGCGCGCGGTGAAGTGACCGGCTCGTCCGGCCCCGAACGCCCGCACCTCCGCTCACGAAGTTCCTCGGACCAACTGGAGACATCGCACATGACAGCGTCCCACCCGCGTCACCGCCGCGCCCTGGCGATCCCGGCCGGCCTGGCCATGGCCGCGTCGCTCGCCTTCCTGCCGGGCGTCCCGGCCTCCGCCGCGCAGGCCTCCGAGGCCGCTCGGGCCGCGTCCTCCGGATCGGCCGACCCGGCGTCCTCGTTCAGCTACGTCGTCAACGTCCGCCCCGGGCACGGCCCCTCGGCGAAGGTCGAACGCGCGATAGCCAGGGCCGGCGGCACGATCGTGACGTCGTACGACCGGATCGGCGTGGTCGTCGTCCACTCCGCCAACCCGGACTTCGCCAAGACCGTCCGCAAGGTGCGCGGGGTGCAGTCGGCCGGTGCCACCCGCACCGCCCCGCTGCCCTCGGCCGCCACGACCGACACGGGCGCACCGAAGGTGCTGGGCAGCCAGGAGATCGCCGCCGCCCGGGCAGCCGCCCAGGACACCGAGGGGCAGGACCCGCTGCAGCCCCTCCAGTGGGACCTGCCCGCCATCAAGGCGGACAAGGCGCACGAGAAGTCGCTCGGCAGCAGCAGGGTGACGGTGGCCGTGATCGACACCGGCGTGGACGACACCCACCCGGACATCGCCCCCAACTTCGACCGGGACGCCTCCGTCAACTGCGTCTCGGGCAAGCCGGACACCACCGACGGCGCCTGGCGGCCGAGCGCCGCGGAGAGCCCGCACGGCACGCATGTGGCCGGGGAGATAGCCGCGGCCAAGAACGGCGTCGGCATGACCGGCGTGGCGCCCGGGGTGAAGGTCGCCGGCATCAAGGTGTCCAACCCCGACGGCTTCTTCTACACCGAGGCCGTGGTCTGCGGCTTCATGTGGGCGGCCGAGCACGGCGTCGACGTGACCAACAACAGCTATTACACCGACCCCTGGTACTTCAACTGCAAGGACGACCCGGACCAGAAGGCGCTCCTGGAAGCCGTCACCCGGGCCTCGCGGTACGCGGAGCGCAAGGGCGCGGTCAACGTCGCCGCGGCCGGCAACGAGAACTACGACCTCGCGGCCGACGAGATCACCGACCCGTCCTCCCCCAACGACTCCACGCCCTCGGACCGGGTGATCGACCCGTCCGAGTGCCTCGACATGCCGACTCAGCTGCCGGGTGTCGTGACGGTCGCGTCGACCGGTGCGAAGGACCTCAAGTCGTCCTTCTCCAACCACGGCCTGGGTGTCATCGACATCGCCGCGCCCGGTGGCGACTCGACGGCCTACCAGACACCGGAGCCGCCCGCCACCAGCGGACTGATCCTCGGCACGCTGCCCGGCGGCAAGTGGGGTTACATGGCCGGTACGTCGATGGCGTCGCCGCACGTCGCGGGTGTCGCCGCCCTGATCAAGTCGACGCACCCGCACGCCTCCCCGGCCATGGTCAAGGCCCTGCTGTACGCCCAGGCCGACGCCACGCCGTGCACCAAGCCGTACGACATCGACGGCGACGGCAAGGTCGACGCGGTGTGCGAGGGCTCGAAGAACCGCAACGGCTTCTACGGCTGGGGCATGGCCGACGCGCTGGACGCGGTGACCTGGTAAACGGCACGCGCGCGTGAAGCGGGCCGGGGCTGCCCCGGCCCGCTTCACGCGTATTTCTCCTCGCCGGTTCCGTCTTCCTCCTCACCGGCCCCCCTGCTGCCCGCCGCCGGGCTGCGGGGTCCTGGACCTGACCCGGGTCATCGCGGGCCGGCCGCCACCCGCACGCTCGCCCTGCTCGGCGCGGACACACTGGGTCCGGATCCGCCGGAACTGCCGGAACTGCCGGAACTGTCCGACCGCATTCCGACACGCGCTTCGAGAAGCGGTCGGCGACGCTCGGCTCGGCCGACATCGTCGCCGGGTACCGGCCGGGCGCGCTGGACCGGTTCGGGCTGTCTCCCGAGGCGCTCGTCGGGCGCAGGCCGGGCCGGTCGTGGCACAGCTGTCGGCGTGGGGCGCGTACGGGCAGTGGGCCGGGCGGCGCGGCTTCGACAGCCTGGTACAGGTGGCCACCGGGACCGCCGCGGTGGAGAGGACGGCCGAGCGGCCGGACGCTGACGCGGGCGCCGACCGAGCGGTCCTACGAGGACGGCAGCCGACCCGTCCGGGTGGCGCCGGCGCGGACCGCGGCCCGGCCGACCGGCGTCATCCGGCCGGGCGGCACGGACGGCACGGACGGCACGGACGGCACGGACGGCGTCGGACGGCGTCGGACGGCGCGCGGTGGATGTGACGCGTTCCTCATCCTTTCCCCGGCCGTCCCGAACCGTACGGCGGCCGAAAACGTCCTCATGTACGGAATGCCGGACCGCCAGTTGTTTTCCGGAACTTGCCCGGATCTGGGGGAGCTGGTGAAGATCTCGAGGTGACCTTGACAAGACCCCCGTCCCGGACCGCCGACACCGGACGGCACGCGCGGCCCTCCGGTGCCGGCCGGACCACGGCCGTGCTCCTGTTGGTGGTGCTGGCCGCTCTGATACCCGCCCTCGGCCCGTCTCCCGCCCTGCACGGCACAGGGGAGGCCGAAGCCCCCGGCACCGGCGGAATAGCCCTGCTGCGCACGGTGCTCTTCGCCGCGCTGAGCGTTCCGCTCGGCGAGCTCTTCGTGAACCGGCTGGCCCGGTCACTCCCCGACACTCCCCCCGAACGGCCCCGCAGCTGGTCCCCCTACGCGACCTCCGTGGGTTTCGTCGCCGCGCTGGGTCTGGCCTCGGTCGTCGCCACGGGCAATCTGGTGCCGGACAGCGTCGCCGACATCGACGTCGGCGGCCTCTACGAGTCCCGTGACGGCAAGCTCGCGCTCCTGGAGGTCAACGGGTTCCTCGCGGCCGGCCTGTGCGCCACCTCGCGCCGGCCGGGCCTCCAGGTCTGGCCGCTGGCCGCCGTGGTCGTCGCGGAGGCGCTGCGCGCACATCCCACGACCGAGTACAGCCCACTGATCGGCTCCGGTCTGACCCTCGTCCATCTGACGTGCGCGTCGCTGTGGGTGGGCGGCCTGCTGTACGCGCTGCGGACCCTGCGGTGGTGGCGGGGCTCCGAGGCGGGCCCGGCCCTGCTGGGACTCTACGCGCGCGTGGCGGCCGTTCTGCTCGCCGCCGTCACGGCGACGGGGGTGTGCAGTTCGCTGCGCCGGATGCCGGCGGGCACGATCACGGACCAGCTGACGGACACGGCGTACGGGCGGGTCCTGCTCGCCAAGGTGATCCTTGTGGCCGCCGTCGCCGCCCTCGCTCTGTGGGCCAGGATCCGGCTGACCCGCGCGTCCGACCCGCTGACCGCCTGCTCCCCCGCGCGCGCGGAGGTCGTCGCCCTGGGTGTGGTGGTCGCGGTGTCGGGACTTCTGACGGCCCTTCCGGTACCGATCCGGTGGTGACCGCGCGCCGGCCGCCCGGGGCCTCGTCCTGCGTGGGTTGCGTCACACGCGGGACGACGACATCCGGCGTGTCGCCTGCTTCGCACCGATGCCCCGCATCCGCCTCCGCGCCCGTAGCCTCGTGTCTCCTCGCGCCTTCCCACGTCGCCTCACTCCAGCCCTCCTCCAATCCTCCCCGACCGCGCGGAACTTGACGGAGGAACCGTTTCACCGGGCGGCAGGGGGCACCTGCCGGGCCGGAGTGTCAGTCGCGGCCCGTATCCTCATGGACCATGCTCGAAGACCACACGACCGCAGCGTCGCCCGCCACGACGTGGCCGGCCGCGTATCCGCAGGGGTACGCGGTCGTCGACGTGGAGACCACCGGCCTGGCCCGCGACGACCGCATCATCTCCGCGGCCGTCTACCGGCTGGACGCCCGCGGTGAGGTCGAGGACCACTGGTACACCCTGGTCAATCCGCAGCGGGATCCGGGCCCGGTGTGGATACACGGGCTGACGAGCGAGGTACTCCGGGGCGCACCGCTCTTCCCGGACGTCGCCGAGGAGTTCGCGGCCCGGCTCGACGGGCGGGTGCTCGTCGCGCACAACGCCGTCTTCGACTGGCAGATGATCGCCCGCGAGTACGCGCGCGCGAAGCGCGAGGCGCCGGTGCGCCAGCGGCTGTGCACCATCGCGCTCTCCAAGGAACTGGGCCTGCCCCTGCCCAACCACAAGCTGGCGTCGCTGGCCGCCCACTTCGGCGTCGTACAGCAGCGGGCGCACCACGCGCTGGACGACGCGCGCGTGCTGGCGGAGGCGTTCCGGCCCAGTCTGCTCGCGGCGGTGGCCGGCGGCGTCAGGCTGCCGCTGCACGAGTGCCGGCCGCTGACCGAGTGGTCGGACCGGCCCACACCTGTGATCGGACAGCAGGCGGGCTACGGCGGCCACCGGCCGACCAGTTGGCGCCCTTCCCGCAAAAGACCCGCATGCCCCCACCCCAACCCCGGCCGGTACGAAGAGGGCAAACGACTCAAGCAGGGCATGCGGGTCGCCTTCTCGGGTGACACCTCCGTCGAGCGGGACCTGCTGGAGGACCGCGCGACCGAGGCCGGACTGCATGTGGCCACCAGCCTGTCCCGGCTGACCAGCCTGCTGGTCACCAACGATCCGGACTCGGGCACGTCGAAGGTGGTCAAGGCCCGCCAGTACGGCACGCCGGTGGTGGACGAGGCGGCGTTCGGTCAGCTGCTGGCGGATGTCGAGCCCGCGGGCGGCTGAGCCGTACGTGAGTCGTACGCAGGACGGCGCGTGAGCCGTACGGACGAGTGATTCCGGGCGACTCGCCCGCCGTCCGCTCGCCCACGTCACGGCGACGGCTCACCCTGTGGCCCATGGCGACATGCGAAGTCTGCGGCAACAACTACGGAATGACCTTCGAGGTCCACGCCCAGGGAGCGGTGCACGTCTTCGACTGCTTCTCCTGCGCGATCCACCGGATGGCCCCCATCTGCGAACACTGCCGGGTGCAGATCATCGGCCAGGGCGTCGAGGTCGAGGGCCACTGGTACTGCGGCGCCCACTGCGCCCGTGCCGAGGGAAGGGCGGGGGTCGTCGACAAGGTCTAGAGGCCCACGGCCCACGGCCGCGCAAGGCCGTACCCGCCGCATCGCACCCCACGACCGAGTTGTACCGTCGTGGGGTGTACCGGTTCCTGTTGTCCCGCCAGTGGGTGATCCTCACCCTCGTGGTCCTCGCGCTCATCCCGACGATGATCGAGCTGGGCTTCTGGCAGCTGCACCGCCACGAGCGCAGGGTCGAGCTGAACGGGGAGATCGCGGACTCCCTGGCGGCGGATCCCGTGCCGGTCGAGTCCATGACCTCGCCGGGAGCGAAGGTCGACGACGAGGACCGCTATCGCAGGGTGACCGCGAAGGGGCGTTTCGACCGGGCCGACGAGGTCGTCGTGCGCCGCCGCACCAACGCGGACGACCGGGTCGGCTACCACGTCCTGACCCCCTTCGTCCTGGACGACGGCAAGGTACTGATCGTCAACCGGGGCTGGATCCCGGCGAACGGCGCGAGCCAGACCGCCTTCCCGAAGATCCCGGCGCCCCCGGAGGGCGAGATCACCGTCACCGGCCGGCTGATGCCCGACCAGACGACCGAGGGCAGCGGGATCAAGAACGTCGAGGGCCTGCCCGACCGCCAGGTCATGCTGATCAACAGCGGACAGCAGGCCGAGCGCCTCGGCAAGCCCGTCCTCGGCGGCTACGTCGAGCTGACCGAACCCGAACCCGCTGGGGACACACCCGAGCGGATCCCGGAGCCCGACCACGACGGCATCGGCAACCACATGGCGTACGCCGTCCAGTGGTGGCTGTTCACCGCGGGCGTCCCGGTCGGCTGGTTCGTCCTCGCCCGCCGTGAGGCGCGGGACCGGGCGTCCCAGGACGAGCAGGAGACCACGGAGGCGGAGCCCGCGGCGGTGTAGCCGGTGGCGGGGTGGCCCTCGACGGTCGAGCCGGTGGCGGTACAGCCGGTGGCTCCTGCGGGGTGGCCGATCGGCCGGTGGGCCGTGGGAGCGGATCCGATTGCTCCGCTCCCCGTCGGGAAGACGGAGACCCGTGCACCCACACATCGAGGACTACGCGCTCATCGGCGACCAGCAGACCGCCGCGCTGGTCTCCACGGACGGCTCCGTGGACTGGCTCTGCCTGCCCCGCTTCGACTCCGCCGCCTGCTTCGCCAAGCTCCTCGGCGACGAGGGCAACGGCCACTGGCGCGTCGCCCCCGTGGGCGCCGGGCGCTGCACGCGGCGTTCCTACCGGCCGGACACCCTGGTCCTGGACACCGAGTGGGAGACCGAGGACGGTGCGGTACGGGTCACCGACTTCATGCCCCAGCGCGACCGCGCCCCGGACCTCGTACGCGTCGTGGAGGGCCTGAGCGGTGAGGTGACGGTGCACAGTGTGCTCCGGCTGCGCTTCGACTACGGCTCGATCGTGCCGTGGATGCGCCGGGCCGACGGGCACCGGGTGGCCGTGGCCGGGCCGGACTCGGCGTGGTTGCGCAGCGAGCCCGAGGTGCGCAGCTGGGGCCGGGATTTCGGGACGCACGCGGAGTTCACGGTCGCCGCGGGCGAGAAGGTCGCGTTCGTCCTGACCTGGCATCCCTCGCACGAGCCCCGCCCGCCGGTGATCGACCCGTACGTGTCGCTGGAGCACAGCGTCGAGGACTGGCGGGCCTGGGCCGCCCACTGCGGCTACGACGGCCCGCACCGGGACGCCGTGGTCCGCTCCCTGATCACCCTCAAGGCGCTCACGTACAAGCCGACCGGCGGCATCGTGGCCGCCCCCACCACCTCGCTGCCCGAGGAACCGGGCGGCGTGCGCAACTGGGACTACCGCTTCTGCTGGCTGCGCGACTCCACTCTCACCCTGGGCGCCCTGCTGACGGCCGGATACCTGGAGGAGGCCGAGGCCTGGCGCGACTGGCTGCTGCGGGCGGTCGCGGGCAACCCGGCGGACCTGCAGATCATGTACGGCCTGGCGGGCGAGCGGCGGCTGCCCGAGTTCGAGCTGCCGTGGCTGTCCGGCTTCGCCGGGTCGACGCCCGTGCGGGTCGGCAACGACGCGGTGAACCAGCTCCAGTTGGACGTGTACGGCGAGGTCATGGACTCGCTGTCGCTGGCGCGGCTGGCGGGCATGCACCCCCAGCCGCAGATGTGGCAGCTGCAGTGCGCCCTGATGGACTTCCTGGCCACGGCGTGGCGGCAGCCCGACGAGGGGCTGTGGGAGGTGCGCGGCGGACGCCGGCAGTTCGTGCACTCGAAGGTGATGACGTGGGTGGCCCTGGACCGGGCGGTGCGCACCCTGGAGGACCATCCCGAGCTGGGCGGCGGTGACCCGGACGGCTGGCGCACGCTGCGCGAGGAGGTGCACCGCGAGGTGTGCGAGAAGGGCTACGACCCGGGGCGCAACACCTTCACCCAGTCCTACGGCTCCTCGGAGCTGGACGCCTCCCTGCTGCTCATCCCCCGCCTCGGCTTCCTCCCGGCGGACGACCCGCGGGTCGTCGGCACGGTCGACGCGATCGGCGAGGAGCTGACCCGGAGCGGGCTCGTGCGCCGCTACAGCACCGAGGGGGACCCGGTCGACGGGCTGCCGGGGGGCGAGGGGACCTTCCTGGTGTGCTCCTTCTGGTACGCGGACGCGCTGCACGCGACCGGCCGGACGAAGGAGGCCCGGGAACTGTTCGAGCGGCTGGTGGGCCTCGCCAACGACGTGGGGCTGCTGGCCGAGGAGTACGACCCGGTCTCCGGCCATCAGCTCGGCAACTTCCCGCAGGCGTTCAGCCACATCGGCCTGGTGAACACGGCTCTCGCCCTGTTCGGGGACAAGGGGGCAGGATAGGGCCATGGATCTTGGACTGAGGGACCGGGTGTACGTCGTCACGGGAGCCACCCGCGGCCTGGGCAACGCCACCGCGCGCGAGCTGGTCGCCGACGGCGCGAAGGTGGTCGTCACGGGGCGGGACGAGAAGAGCGTCGCGGATGCCGCGGCCTCGCTGGGCCCGGACGTGGTGGGGGTGGCCGCCGACAACGCCGACCCCCGGACCGCCGACCGGCTGATCGCGACCGCCCGTGAGCACTTCGGCCGCTTCGACGGCGTACTGATCAGTGTGGGCGGGCCGCCGCCCGGGTTCGTCGCCGACAACACGGACGAGCAGTGGCAGGTGGCGTTCGAGTCGGTGTTCCTCGGCGCGGTGCGACTGGCCCGGACGGCGGCGGCGGAACTGGAGCCGGGCGGTGTCATCGGCTTCGTGCTGTCGGGCTCGGTGCACGAGCCGATTCCGGGCCTGACCATCTCCAACGGCCTGCGGCCGGGACTGGCCGGCTTCGCCAAGTCCCTCGCCGACGAACTTGGCCCGCGCGGCGTCCGCGTCGTCGGCCTGCTGCCGGGCCGCGTCGACACCGACCGGGTGCGCGAGCTGGACGGCCTGTCCGCCGACCCGGAGGCGACCAGGGCGGCCACCGAGTCCCGCATCCCGCTGCGCCGCTACGGCGCCCCGGAGGAGTTCGGCCGCGCGGCGGCGTTCCTGCTGTCCCCGGCGGCGTCGTACGTGACAGGCGTGATGCTGCCGGTGGACGGCGGGGTGCGACAGGGGTTCTGACCCCGGGCCCCGGGT
>NZ_BAABCQ010000014.1:0-35427 GCF_039539045.1 Streptomyces marokkonensis | reverse complement strand
GTCCGGGCTCAGGGTCGGGGTCCGGGCTCAGGGTCGGGGTCCGGGCTCAGGGTCGGGGTCCGGGCTCAGGGTCGGGGTCCGGGCTCAGGGTCGGTGTCCGGGCTGGGGGCGGTGTCCCGGGGCGGAGGCCGGGGGTCGGGTCCGCACAGGGCTCAGCCCACCCGCTCGGCCCCGTGCTTGACGCCACGGAGGTGGACCTTCGTGGGGAGGGCCGCGAGGCCCGCCGAGTCGCGGGCATGGGTCAGGGCGTGGGCGGTGAGGTCGTCCAACGCGGTGCCGGGGTCCACGTGAGGCGCCAGGAGCAGCCGGACCCGGCTCGCCGGGGCGCTCCGACGGCCGGTGAGCCGGACCTTGGTCCGCTCGACCCCGTCCATGCGTTCCGCCTCCTGGGCGAGGACGGCCTCCAGGGCCCGGCCGCGCAGCACCGCGCCCTCGCCGTCGCCGGTGTCGACGAGCACCTCGGCGAGCCGGCGGCGGCGCACCACCGCGACCAGCCACCACAGGGCGAGCAGCAGCAGGACTGCGAGTACGGCGATGACGACCGGCCACCACCAGCCGGCGTCCCGCCACCGGGTCCGCTCGGAGGCGCTGAGCAGCACGTCGTGCGGCCCGTCGTGCAGCCACCAGGACGGCGCGGGGGCGCCCAGGCCGATGGCCAGTACCGAGCCGCCGAAGGCGATCAGGACCAGACCCACGAGCCCGAGCAGCACACGGTCGACGGTTCTGAGCACCGCTCTCACCTCTTCCGTCCGGGCCGCGTCACCCGTACGGACACGGTGGGCGGCCGGGCCAGCCCCAGCCCGCTCACCGCGTCCTGGAGCACGCCGTCCAGATCCGTCCGTACGTCGTCCAGTTCCCGGAAGTGCGAGAGCGCGCGCACGCGGGCCCTGCGGCGGCGCATCCGTACCCGCGCCGACTGCACCCCGGCGACCTCCATGGCCCGGTCGCGCAGCACCGTCGCGGCGGCGGCCCGGTGGAGCCCCGCGCGTACGTCCGGGTGGATACGGCGCATCGGCAGCTCCTTCCGCAGGCCCGGGGTGAGGGCCAGGACGAACAACCAGAGCCCCAGGGCGGTGGCGACCGCGGCGCCGGCCAGCACCCATGTGTCGTCGAGGTGCCGGTCGGCGAGCTGCCGGGCCAGTTCGCGGCGCCATCCGAGGGCGGACCGGCCGGCGCGCACCGCGGTGACGTCGTAGAGGAAGGCACCGGCGACGAGCAGAAGCAGCAGCGCGACGACGCACGCGGGGACGCGGCGCACGGACCAGAAACGGCCGGCCGGTCCACCGCCGGGCGGGGGCGGGGGTTCGGTGCCGGCCGGCTCCTTCGTCAGAAGGGGCCCCGTGGCGGGCGTGGCAGGCTCCATGACAGGCAGGCGCCGCGTGCCGCCACCGGGGTCCTCGCCGCCCTCGGAGTCCGCCGCGCCCTGGGGTTCCCGGGGCTCGCTCATCGCGTCCTCCCGTGTCTCGCGCCGTACTCCGCCGTCAGATGCAGCCGTTCCACCTGGACGGCGACCTCCGGCACCGCCATGCCCACCAACGCGCGGATCCGCCGGACGACTTGGTGTCGCACCTGTCCGCAGCGGGCGCCGACGTCGCACGGGTAGGGGAGTTCGAGATGGACCCGGACGTGGACGGTGCCGTGGTGGACGACGACGGTGGCGTAGGGGCGCGCCGCCTCCGGGTGGAGCGGGCCGACCGCCTCGCGCGCCGCACGGGCGGCGACCTTGGCGACGACCCGGTCGGCGATCCGCGTGGCACCGCGCTCGGCCGGCGGCACGACGGCCCGGGGTACGGGGAGCTCACCGGCCCCACCACTCACGCCGGTCACCGCCGCCGGTCGTCGCGGGAACGGAAGAAGTCACCGAGGTCCATGTCTCCCTCCAGGAGGCGGCCGGCGACGAACCCGACGGCCCCCAGGGCCGCCACCAGCAGGAAGGCGCCGAACCCGCCGAAATACCCGGCGAAACCCAGCGCCATGCCGGCGATCATGCCGACCACGGCCAATGTCATCGTGCGCTCCCCTCGGTCCGCGTCCACGTCACTTGATCCGGGGCTCCGGCTCCTCGTCCTCCTCGTCGGGCAGCTTCACGTCGCTCACCGCGATGTTGACCTCCACCACCTCCAGGCCGGTCATCCGCTCCACCGCCGCGACCACGTTCTCCCTGACGTCCCGGGCGACGTCCGCGATCGCCACGCCGTAGTCGACGACGATCTCCAGGTCGAGCGCTGTCTGCTTCTCGCCGACCTCGGCCTTCACTCCACGCGTGACCCCTGACTTGGTCCCGCCGGGCACCCGGTCGCGCACGGCGCCGAAGGTGCGGGACATCCCGCTGCCCATGGCGTGCACGCCGACGACGTCGCGTGCGGCCATCCCGGTGATCTTCTCCACGACGCCGTCGGCGATGGTGGTCCGCCCGCGGGCACCGGGGTCTCCGCCACCGCGCCGGATCGTCTGGGCCTTGGCCGTCCCGGGGGCCTCGATAGTTTCCTGCCCGGTCCGGTGGCTCTCCATGTCGCTCATGGCCGTACGTCCCTTCCGGTCGTAGTCCTGTGACCACGGTAGGTGGGGTTGCGGCGGGGCGCGCCGCAGATGCGGCAGGCTGGAGGAATGACGACGTCGGACCGGTGGACGCGAGCGGTGCGGGAACGGCTGGGGCTCGGCAGGCTGCTGCCGCTGGGGGGTCCGCGGGACGGCGCGTGGATCGCGGAGCGTGCGGCACGGGAGGTGCTGCTGGCCGCGGCCAGGGAGGTGGCGGGCGTACGTCCCGGCGGTCTGCGTATCGCGCCCGCCGGTACGGCGGACTCGGGCGAGCCGGTCGTACCGTCGCCACCGAGCGCCCTGCCGCCCGGCCCCCTGCGGGTGACGGCCGACTTCGCGGCGACCGCCGACGTCACCACGGCGACGGCCGAGCCGCTGCCGGCGACGGCCTCCAGGTTGCGCGCCGCCCTGGCGGCCGCGGCGACGCGGGGGCTCGGCCTGACGGTGACCGACGTGGACCTGCGCGCGACGGCCCTGCTGGACGTGACCACCGACCCGGAACCGGAACCGGGGACGGCTCCCGGACGCGAGCCGCGACATCCTCCGGCCGTGGGCCACACGGACGGGGGGAGGGACGAGGACGAGGGTAGGGCGGTCGACGCCGCGATGTCGGTCCCGGGCGTGACCCGGCTCACGACGGCGCTGGGCCGCTCGGTCCACGTCACGGAGTTGTCGCGGGGGCCGGCCCTGCCGCGCCGCCATGTCCTGGTGGAACTGGCCGTCGACGCGGACCACCGGGCCGTGGAGGTGGCCCGGCGGGTCCGTGCGGCGGTGGCGGAGGCTCTGCCGGATGGACCGTCGGTGGCGGTGCTGGTGACGGAAGTCGGCTGAGCGGGCCCGCCCGGCCTCGGAAGATCCCTCGGCCCGCGGCTGCCGTGCCCGCCCCGTACCCGCCCGTGGCTGCCGTGCCCGCCGTCGTACCCGCTGTACCTGCCGCACGCGCCGGATCGGCGCGACGGTGCCGGACACCGGACACCCCCCCGGCCGTCGGGCCGTACCCCGACTACTCCCCGAGCCCGGCCAGGTCGCGCAGCCGGCGGCCCTGCGCCGCCCGCTCGGCGGCGCGCTGGGCCTCGTAGTCCCGGCTCTGGGCGCCCTGGAGCAGCGCCTTGGTCTCGATGACCGCGTCGCGCGGCGCCGCCAGGACCGCCGACGCCAGATCGCGCACGGCACCGTCGAGCTGGTCCGCGGGCACGGCGATGTTGGCCAGCCCGGTGTTCACCGCCTCCTCGGCCATGACGAAGCGGCCCGTCGCGCAGATCTCCAGCGCGCGGGCGTAGCCGACCAGGGACACCAGGGGGTGCGTGCCCGTCAGGTCCGGCACGAGGCCGAGGCTGGTCTCGCGCATCGCGAACTGCACGTCGTCGGCGACGACCCGCAGGTCACAGGCGAGAGCCAGCTGGAAGCCGGCCCCGATGGCGTGCCCCTGGACGGCGGCGACCGACAGGATGTCGCTGCGCCGCCACCAGGTGAACGCCTCCTGGTACTCGGTGATGGTCGCGTCCAGCTCGGCGTCACCGCCCCGCGCGAGATCGATGAACGACGGTTCGCCGTCGAAGCCCTCGGGCGTGAACGCCTGCCGGTCGAGTCCGGCCGAGAAGGACTTGCCCTCGGCCCGCAGCACCACGACCCGGACGGAGCCCGGCAGCAGCCGACCGGTCTCGGCGAGCGCCCGCCACAGAGCGGGGCTCTGCGCGTTGCGCTTGGCCGGGTTGGTCAGCGTCACCGTGGCGATCGCGTCGTCGACGGTGAGCCGCACGCCGTCCCTGTCGAGTGCGGGAGCGGGGTCGTGGGCGGGCGAAGCCATGGGGCGCCTCCGAAAAGTGCGGTCGTCGTCCTCGTCGTGCGCCGGTTTCCACGCCGTACGACGGAGGAGCCAAGTGACTGCACAGTAACCACCCGGACGGTCTGACGACCGGCCGGGTGACCACCTTCACTTTCGGAGTCGAGGGACCCCCGGGGATATCAGGCCGATGCGGCCTTTTTGCCCCGGGTAGCCCCGCCACGCCCTCGGAGCGTGACACCCGACTCACTGAGCATGCGGTGCACAAAGCCATACGAGCGGCCGGTTTCCTCGGCCAACGCCCGGATGCTCGCACCGGCGTCGTACTTCTTCTTCAGGTCTGCCGCGAGCTTGTCGCGCGCGGCGCCGGTAACCCGGCTGCCCTTCTTCAGAGTCTCGGCCACCCGTGCCTCCTCATGGGAAGTGCGCTCTGGTCTCCTCATGATCACCCCTCCAGGGCTTCATGGCCACCCATTCGGCAAGGTCGATGAGACAAGGTTGTGACGACAGGAGCGGGTCCACACATACGGAATCTGCGATTCCGCGAGATCGCGTCCGTACGGCCGAACGGGTTTTTCCGCGAAGTGCCAGGTCAGCAACGTGTCGCGGCCGGGCCCCCGGCTATGGGGGCCCGGCCGCGAAATCAATGTAGGACACACCTCGTGATGAGGAGATCTCACACAGATGGTGGATCACGGATCGGCCGAATGATCCATACCCAGTGGATCATTCGTTCGATCAAGCGAGGGCGACGAGGTCCGCGTAGTCGGCGCCCCACAGGTCCTCGACACCGTCCGGAAGCAGAATGATCCGTTCCGGCTGGAGCGCCTCGACCGCGCCCTCGTCGTGGGTGACCAGGACGACCGCGCCCTTGTAGGTGCGCAGCGCGCCGAGGATCTCCTCACGGCTGGCGGGGTCGAGGTTGTTGGTCGGCTCGTCGAGCAGCAGCACGTTCGCCGAGGACACCACGAGGGTGGCCAGCGCGAGGCGGGTCTTCTCGCCGCCGGACAGGACACCGGCCGGTTTGTCGACGTCGTCGCCGGAGAACAGGAACGAGCCCAGCGTCTTGCGGACCTCGACGAGGTCGAGGTCGGGGTTGGCCGAGCGCATGTTCTCGAGAACGGTGCGCTCGGGGTCGAGGGTCTCGTGCTCCTGCGCGTAGTAGCCGAGCTTGAGACCGTGGCCCTCGATCACCTGGCCGGTGTCGGGCTTCTCGACGCCACCGAGGAGCCGCAGCAGCGTGGTCTTGCCGGCGCCGTTGAGGCCGAGGATGACGACTCGGGAGCCCTTGTCGATGGCCAGGTCGACGTCGGTGAAGATCTCCAGGGAGCCGTACGACTTGGACAGGCCCTCGGCCATCAGCGGGGTCTTGCCGCAGGGCGCGGGCTCCGGGAAGCGGAGCTTGGCGACCTTGTCGGACCTCCGCTCGGCCTCGAGGCCGGCCAGCAGCTTGTCCGCGCGGCGGGCCATGTTCTGCGCGGCGACGGTCTTGGTGGCCTTCGCGCGCATCTTGTCGGCCTGCGAGTGCAGCGCGGAGGCCTTCTTCTCGGCGTTCTGCCGCTCGCGCTTGCGGCGCTTCTCGTCGGCCTCGCGCTGCTGCTGGTAGAGCCGCCAGCCCATGTTGTAGACGTCGATCTGGGAGCGGTTGGCGTCCAGGTAGAACACCTTGTTGACGACCGTCTCGACCAGGTCGACGTCGTGGGAGATCACGATGAAGCCGCCGCGGTAGGTCCTGAGGTAGTCGCGCAGCCAGACGATCGAGTCGGCGTCGAGGTGGTTGGTCGGCTCGTCGAGCAGCAGGGTGTCCGCGTCCGAGAACAGGATCCGGGCCAGCTCGATACGGCGGCGCTGACCGCCGGAGAGCGTGTGCAGGGGCTGGCCGAGCACCCGGTCGGGCAGGTTGAGCGCGGCGGCGATGGTGGCGGCCTCGGCCTCGGCGGCGTATCCGCCCTTGGTGAGGAACTCCGTCTCCTGGCGCTCGTACTGCCGGAGCGCCTTCTCGCGGGTGGCTCCCTGGCCGACGGCGATGCGCTGCTCGTTCTCGCGCATCTTGCGGATCAGGACGTCCAGTCCGCGCGCGGACAGGACGCGGTCGCGGGCGAGCACGTCGAGGTCGCCGGTGCGCGGGTCCTGCGGGAGGTAGCCGACCTCGCCGGAGCGGGTGATGGTGCCGCCGGCGGGCTGGCCCTCGCCGGCGAGGCACTTGGTGAGGGTGGTCTTGCCGGCGCCGTTGCGGCCGACCAGGCCGATGCGGTCGCCCTTGGCGACGCGGAAGGTGGCGCTTTCGATGAGGACGCGGGCACCGGCGCGCAGCTCGATGCCGGAGGCGGAGATCACGGTCAGACTCCTGGGCGGGTGGTTGGCGGGATGGGCGGCTGGAGGACGTTCCCGCCGTCTAATGCGCGAGGAGAATGGCCATGGGGCCAGTCTAACGGGGCCGTGCAAACGCGTTTCACGGGTTCCGGTGTGCGGGGTCCGTGGTACGGGATGCCCCCGGCCGGGAGGACGAAGGGCTCGGGCAGCCGCTTCGACGAGGCGATGAAGAACTCCGGTACGACGGGGGTGCACGTCGTGGTGGACGGCGTCGACGCCCGGCACCGGCGGGCCGTGGAGCACGGCGCGGAGATCCTCGTGCCCCCGGCCGGGTGGCCTCCGGCGGTTCGGGTCCGTCCGACGGCACCGGCCCGGAGGTCGGCGCCTCGCATCGTGCGGGTGCGGACGCCCGGCGTGGTCAGCTGCCTCCGGTGTGGACCTGGAAGGCCGCCCTGCGTACGGCCTTGGCCAGGGCGGGGTCGGGGTGCGCGGCGGCGAGGGCGACCAGGACCTGCACGGTGCGGGGATGGCCGACGGCCCGGACCTCGTCCAGCAGGGCCGGGACGGTGGGCTGCACCGCGGACTCCAGGTGTCTCACGAGCAGCGGCGCCTCACCGTGGTCCGCGACGGCTGCCGCGGTGTCGACCCACAGCCACGTGGCCTCCTGACGGGTGAGGACCTCGTGGGCGTCCTCGGGGTCGGCGCCGTCGTGCTCGGCCAGCCACAGCAGGGCGTAGGGCCGCAGCGTCGGCTCGTCGAGGACGGCGCGGACGTCGGGCTCGGCGGGGGCGCCGACGACGCGCAGCGCGTCGAAGGCGAGGCCGCGCAACAGGGCGTCCTCGCCACGGGCGCCACCGAGCAGTTCGGCGACGGCGCTGCCGACGGGGCGGGCGGCGAGCCAGGCGCGGTACTCGGCGCGCGCGGCGTTGGGGCGGAGCTGGGCGCAGCCGCGGAGCATGTTCTCGGCGGACTGCTCGATGTTGCCGGCCGGGCTCTGCGCGGCGACGCAGATCTGCTCCAGCTTGACCCAGACCGCCCAGCTGCCGAGCGGGGTGAGCGTGGCGTGGCCGTCGCCGCAGGTGAGGGCGTCGACGGAGGCGAGGGCGTGCAGGGCCCAGTCGAGGAGGGGGGCGAGCGGGGCGGCCGGAGGGGGCTGCGGGGGTCCGGACTCGAGGCGGGGGCCGTAGGGCACCTCGCAGCGCTCGGTGCGCAGTTCGGTGACGCGCTGCTCCAGCAGGTCCAGGAGCTGTGCCACCGGGACGGGTCCGGCGGACAGCTGGAGGAAGGAGAGGACCTGGGGCATCGCGGAAATGACCTCGGCCACGGCGGCGGGCTCCTGCCCGGCGGGCTCGGGGTGGGCGAGCGACCAGGCGTCGAAGAGAGCGACCCAGCCGCGCAGTACGGCGCTGTCGTCGCGGTTCCAGGCGCGCAGCCGCCAGCCGGGGCGGGCGCTGTCTCCGTGCACCTCGATCAGGCCGGCGAGACGGGCGGTGTCCCAGTCGGCACGGACCTCGACGGCGGTCAGGCCCAGTTCCCGGGCCGCCTGGTCGGCGGTCGCGTCGGACAGGGTGGCCTTGCCGTCGGCGGTCGCGCTGCCGCGGCCGGGGCCGAGAGCGGTGTCGGCCCAGCGGGCGACACGGGCCGCGTCGGCCAGAACGGAGCGGGCCATTCTGGCCAGCTCCGACCGGGCCGGTGTGCCCTCCGGGGGGCGCGGCGCGGCGCGGCGCGGACGCCGCTGGTTCATCGCTTGGGGGGCGGCGGCCAGGGGTCGCGGGCGGACGAGTCGAAGCCTGGAGTCGCGCGGGATACGGGACGTCACGGGTGCAGTCTTCCGGTTGACGGTCCGAAAACCCAAACGGAATGCCGTGGTGGGCGTCCGGCACGGCGGACGCGCGGGTCCGGGACGCCGCCCGGGCATCGGAACAGGCCAGTGGCACGGCGCTAAACGGAACCGGAGGGATGCGCGGTGGAGCGGGGTGCCGCGAGGTCGCACCGGTGAGGTCGCACCCGTGGGATCACACCCGCGGGATCACACCAGTGGGGTCATGAAGCGGCGCAGGGTCTCTTCGTAGTCCTCCGGGTCGGCGTTCCACATGGCACCGTGCGGGGCGCCCTCGACCGTGTGGAGGGCGACCAGGCGCGGACGGGTCTCGGCGAGGAGGCGGGAGAGGCGCCAGGGAGCCACCGTGTCGTCGGGACCGTGGAAGATCAGGGTCGGGACCGCCGGGCGGTGCAGGCCGGCGGTGCCGGCGTCGTGGTCGGCGCGCAGCCCGGCGCGGCCCTGAGCGGCGCGGACGGCGAGCGGCAGGAGGGCGCCCGGTGTGCGACGGGCGGTGGCGAGCGCGCGCAGCGTGGCCTCCCAGCTGAGCACCGGGGAGTCCAGCACCAGCCCGGCGATGCGCTCGCGTACGCCGGAGAGCGCCGCGGTGTGCAGTGCCATGGTGGCGCCGGTGGACCAGCCGAGCAGCACGACCTGGCGGGCGCCGTGGTCGAGGGCGTAGCGGACTGCCGCGTCCACGTCGCGCCACTCGGTCTCGCCGAAGTGGTGCAGGCCGTCCGGCGACGGCGGGGCGCCGGCGTCGCCGCGGTAGGCGAGGGCGAGCACCGGGACGTTCCGGCGGCACAGGGGGGCCATCAGGTTCATGGCGTGTTCCCGGGTGGCGCCCAGGCCGTGCAGGGCGATGATCCACGTGGGGCGTGCGCCGGGCAGGAACCAGGCCGGGAGAGGGCCGAGTTCGCCGGGGACCTCCACGTCGGCGTATTCGAGGTCGAGGGCGGCGCGCGGGTTTCCGACGTACAGGTTCGGGGTGAACCACGCCCGGTCGCCGGCGGCGAGGGTGCCGTGCGTGACGCGTTCGAGGCGGCGTACGACGGTGTCGGCGCCGTGTTCGGCGGTGTCGAGAACCGGCCCGACGACCGCGTGTGAACCGTCGCCCGCGAGGCCGTACCGGCCGGGGCGCAGCGCGGCCAGATCCCGGGTGAGGGTGATCTGCCCGGCGGCGGTGCCGTGCACGGTGAGCCGGGGCTCGGTGGGCAGGGGCCGGCCGGGGGACGCCTTGAGCGCGGCGTCGCCGGCGAGCCGGCCGGCGGCGACGCTCGCCGCACCGGCCGCCAGGGCTGCGGTGACGGCGGCGGCCGTTGCTGTGACAGTGCGCATGGGGCCAGTCTCCTGGTGGAGTCCGTGGGCGGCCAGTGGGCGGGCGGCGGGGAGTGACGGGCTCCGCCGGGGGGCGCCGGTCGGGCCGGGAACCATGGTTGGTCCTGACTCCCGGTACCCCCGAAGCCGCGCCGTACGCGATTCGGGGGTATCGGATCCCGTATGCGCCGGGCGCCGGTCGCGGTTCCCGTGGACACGGGTCGCCGATCGCGGATCCCCTGGACACGGGTCGCCGGGCGCCGGTCGCGGATACCGCGCCCCCGTGGGTGCCGGACTCCCCCGGCCCGGCGGTCGGGCAGCCCTGCCTCAGCTCCGCTGCCCGTACCCCCGCAGCCGTTCCGCCACCTCCGTCAGCTGGCCTTCCGTCAGGAGTGACGGTGTGCGGCCCGGCACCGAGGAGGCCGTCAGCCAGAGGCGGCACATCCACTCCAGTTGGGCCGTGCGGTCGTAGGCCTGGTCCAGGGAGGCGCCGTAGGTGAGCGTGCCGTGGTTCTGGAGGAGGCAGCCGGTGCGGTCGGTGAGGGCGTCGAGCACGGTGCGGGCCAGCTCGTCGGTGCCGTAGGCCGCGTAGGGGGCGACCCGGACGGGGCCGCCGAGCGCGGCGGCCATGTAGTGGACCGGCGGGAGCTCGGGGACGAGCACCGAGACCGCCGTCGCGTGCACGGCGTGGGTGTGGACGACGGCCCGGGCGTCGCTGGCGCGGTACACGGCGAGGTGCATGGGCAGTTCGCTGGTGGGGACGAGAGTCCCGAGCACCTGCCGACCGTCGAGGTCGACGCCGGTCATGTCGTCCGGGGCCAGACGGTCGTAGGACACACCCGAAGGGGTGACCAGCACCGTGTCGTCGACGCGCACCGAGACGTTGCCGGACGTGCCGACCACCAGCCCGTCCGCCACCGTGCGCCGGGCCGTCGCGACGAGTGCCTCCCAGGCTGCCTCCCGGGCCGCCTCCCCGACCCGTTCCGCACCCCCGCATACGCGTCCGGCCTCCGAATACGTCACAGTCACCGCCTCCTCCCGGGCGCCCCGCGCCCCTGGTCCCGCCGCCGCGGACCGGCGGCGCGGCGATCCTGCCAGGCACGTCTCCGGAGAGCATCGGGTCGGACACACAGAGGGAGGCGGTAGCGCCGGTTCCGGTCACCGTGACGCCCGGCCCAGTTCATCTTCCGTTCACTCTGGTTACCTACGTTCGACGCGCCAATGACCTCGAACGATTGCCTGGGTAAATGGAAAGCTTCTCGCTGATCCTCGCGATTGTGGTGGTAACCGCACTCGCGTTCGATTTCACGAACGGTTTCCACGACACCGCGAACGCGATGGCAACGACCATTTCGACCGGTGCGCTCAAGCCCAAGGTGGCGGTGGCGATGTCCGCCGTCCTCAACCTTGTCGGCGCCTTCCTCTCCGTGGAGGTCGCCAACACGATCTCCAAAGGTCTCGTCGACGAGACCGGCATCCGCCCCGAGGTCATCTTCGCCGCCCTGGTCGGCGCGATCCTCTGGAACCTGCTGACCTGGCTGGTCGGACTCCCGTCCAGTTCCTCGCACGCCCTCATGGGCGGCCTGATCGGTGCCGCGGTCGCCTCGGCGGGCGTCGACGCGGTCAACGGCGACGCGCTCGTCACCAAGGTGCTCCTCCCGGCCCTCGCCGCCCCGCTCGTCGCGGGCCTCGCGGCGTTGCTCGGCGCACGGCTGACGTACAAGCTCGGCCGCAAGGCCGACGGCAAGGCCGCCGCGAAGGGCTACCGCGCCGGGCAGATCGCCTCCGCCGGGCTGGTCTCGCTGGCCCACGGCACCAACGACGCCCAGAAGACGATGGGCATCATCACCCTCGCCCTGGTCGCCGGCGGCTCCCTCGCCCCCGACTCCGACCCGCCCATGTGGGTCATCCTCTCCGCGGGCGTCGCCATCGCGCTCGGCACCTACCTCGGCGGCTGGCGCATCATCCGCACCATGGGCAAGGGGCTGACCGACCTCCAGCCGCAGCAGGGTTTCGCCGCCCAGACCAGCGCCGCCACGGTCATCCTGGCCTCCTCCCACCTCGGCTTCTCCCTCTCCACCACGCACTCGGTCTCCGGCGCGGTGATGGGTGCGGGCCTCGGCCGCAAGGGCGGCGTGGTGCGCTGGTCCACGGCCACCCGGATGTTCGTGGCCTGGGGTCTCACCCTGCCGGCCGCGGCCCTGGTCGCCGCGATCGCCGAGTGGGTCTGCGGCCTGGGTGACTGGGGCACCGCCCTCGTCGCGGTCTTCCTGGTCACCTCCAGCGCCGCCATCTGGAAGCTCTCCCGGCGCGAGGTCGTCGACCACACCAACGTCGTCGACACCGACGAGCCCGACACGTCCGGCGTGGTGACCACGGCGATGGCCGCCGTCTCCCCGCCCCCGGCGGGCGTGACCGAGGACCTGGCGGCCTCCGCCCCGGCCTCCGCGCCCGACTCCAAGGCCCCGTCGGCCACCACCACCGTCTGAGCCCGCGCCCCGGGTACGAAGGAAGCGAAGAACCTCCATGGACATCGACTGGGCAGCTCTCGGCTCCGTCTTCGGGGTCAGCCTCGTGGCCACCGTGGCCCTGGTGGGCCTGTTCACCCTCGGCATCGTCGGCCTCTCCCGCCAGGAGCGGGCCGCCGAGCAGGGCGGCTCCGCGGCCCTCGCGGTCACCGGCGCGTACGCGTGCTTCGCGGCCTGCCTGGCGGCGGTGGCGTACGGGATATACCTGATCGTCGCCTGACACACGAGCATCGTCGGACACACGTGCGCCGCCCGACGCACGAACGCCGCCCGACGCGCGAACGTGTCGGCCCACGAACGACGCCTGACCCTCGGCGCACACCAGTGAGGCGGGGCGCGGAACGGACTCCAATCCTCCCGCGCCCCGCCTTTTCCCGTGCCGGCGCGCGCCTTTGGCGTGTGGGCCTTCGCACACTCCCCCACCGCAGGTCAACGCCAGGTTGACGGGTGTCGACGGTGCGTGGTGGACTGCCGGAGCCAATGCGGCGACAGGAGAGGAAGCCCGGTGCGAATCCGGCGCGGTCCCGCCACTGTGACCGGGGAGCGATCCCCGGGAGCCAGGAACTCTCATCGCCGTACTTCTTCCAACCAGGGCGCGGACACCCTGAGTGAGGACCCATCGCCATGCGCGGCTGCCGTTCCAGGCTCACCAGCGACACTCTTCGTCTCCCTCTCTCCACGGCCGGTTGAACCGTGCGTGCCGAACGCGTCTTCGCGTACGGCGCCGCCGCCGGCCTTCTCGGTGACCTCCTCCTCGGCGATCCACGCCGCGGACACCCGGTCGCCGCGTTCGGCCGTGCCGCCGGTGCCGTGGAACGGGTGCTGTGGCGTGACCACCGGGGCTGGGGCGCGCTGCACACCGCCGTGTGCGCCGGTGGCGTCGCCGCCCTCGGGCTGGCCGCCACCCGCTCCGTACGCCACTCCCCCGCCGCCTCCGTCGCACTGACCGCCGCGGCCACCTGGTCGGTCGTCGGCGGCACCTCGCTCGCTCGTGAGGCGAGCGCCATCGGCCGCGCCCTGGAGGCCGGCGACGTCGAGGCGGCCCGCACGCGGCTGCCGCACCTGTGCGGCCGGGATCCGCAGGCGCTGGACGCCGACGGGATCGCCCGGGCCGTCGTGGAGTCCGTCGCCGAGAACACCTCGGACGCGGTGGTGGGCGCCCTGGTGTGGGGCGCCGTGGCCGGGGTGCCGGGGCTGGTGGGCTTCCGGGCGGTGAACACTCTGGACGCGATGGTCGGCCACAAGTCGCCCAGGTACCGCCGCTACGGCTGGGCCTCGGCCCGGCTCGACGACCTCGCCGGCTGGCCGGGCGCCCGGCTGACCGCCGTCCTGGCCACCGCGGCCGGAGGCGATCCCCGGGGTGCCGTACGCGCCTGGCGCGCCGACGCCGCACAGCACCCGAGCCCCAACGCCGGTCCCGTGGAGACGTCGTTCGCGGGCGCCCTGGGCGTGCGGCTGGGCGGAACGCTCTCCTACGGCGGGCGGGTCGAGCACCGGCCCGTCCTCAACGGGGCCTCGGGGCGCGCCGTCCGGGCCGGTCGTGGCGACATCGAACGGGCGGTGAGGCTCTCCCGGCGCGTGGGCTGGCTGGCGCTGGGCGTGTGCGCGGGCGCGCGGCTGCTGGCCCGCCGGGCGGGCACGCGGGCGCTCACGAAGGGACGTGACTCATGAGCGGTGGCCTCCTCGTCGCCGGCACCACCTCCGACGCCGGCAAGAGCGTCGTCACCGCCGGGATCTGCCGCTGGCTGGTGCGTCAGGGCGTCAAGGTCGCGCCCTTCAAGGCGCAGAACATGTCGCTCAACTCCTTCGTCACCCGCGAGGGCGCCGAGATCGGGCGGGCGCAGGCCATGCAGGCCCAGGCATGCCGGGTGGAGCCGACCGCGCTGATGAACCCGGTGCTGCTCAAGCCGGGCGGCGAGCGCAGCAGTCAGGTCGTGCTGCTCGGCCGGGCGGTCGGTGAGATGAGCGCCCGCGGCTACCACGGCGGCCGGCAGCAGCGGTTGCTCGGCACGGTCCTCGACTGTCTGGCCGAGCTGCGGAGCACGTACGACGCGGTGATCTGCGAGGGGGCGGGCAGTCCCGCCGAGATCAACCTGCGCCGCACCGACATCGTGAACATGGGGATCGCCCGGGGTGCCGGACTTCCCGTCCTCGTCGTCGGCGACATCGACCGCGGGGGCGTCTTCGCCTCCTTCTTCGGCACGGTGGCGCTGCTGTCGCCCGAGGATCAGGCGCTGGTCGCCGGGTTCCTCGTCAACAAGTTCCGGGGCGACGTGTCGCTGCTGGAACCGGGCCTCGACATGCTCCACGGCCTCACCGGGCGGCGGACGTACGGAGTGCTGCCCTTCCGGCACGGGCTCGGTATCGACGAGGAGGACGGGCTGCGGGTGTCTCTGCGCGGGACCGTGCGGGAGTCCGCCGTCGCGTCGCCCGTCGGCGAGGACGTGCTGCGGGTCGCCGTCTGCGCCGTCCCTCTGATGTCCAACTTCACGGACGTGGACGCGCTGGCCGCCGAACCGGGTGTCGTGGTGCGCTTCGTGGACCGGCCGGAGGAGCTCGCGGACGCGGACCTCGTGGTCGTGCCGGGCACGCGCGGGACGGTGCGGGCGCTGGAGTGGCTGCGGGAGCGGGGGCTGGCGGACGCCCTCGTCCGCAGGGCCGCCGAGCAGCGGCCCGTGCTGGGCGTCTGCGGCGGCTACCAGCTGCTCGGCGAGCACATCGAGGACGAGGTCGAGTCGCGTGCCGGGCTCGTCGACGGGCTCGGACTGCTGCCCGTGCGGGTCCGGTTCGCCCGCGAGAAGACCCTCACCCGCCCGATGGGAAAGGCCCTCGGCGAGCGCGTAGAGGGGTACGAGATCCACCACGGGGTCGCCGAGGTCCTCGGCGGAGAGGCCTTCATCTCCGATGACGAAGGACACAGCCCGGAGGGCTGCCGGGTCGGCCAGACCTGGGGCACGCACTGGCACGGCTCGCTGGAGTCGGACGGCTTCCGGCGGGCGTTCCTGCGCGAGGTGGCCGCCGCCGCGGGCCGCCGCTTCGTGCCGGCCCCCGACACCTCGTTCGCCGCACTGCGCGAGGAACAGCTCGACCGGCTCGGCGACCTGATCGAACAGCACGCGGACACGGACGCGCTGTGGCGGCTCATCGAGTCCGGCGCGCCACAAGGACTGCCCTTCATTCCACCGGGAGCGCCCGCATGAGCACAGTGTTGTTGTTGTCGACCGCCGACACGGACCTGCTGGCGGCCCGCGCGTCGGACGCCGCCTACCGGATCGGCAACCCGACCCGGGTCGACGTGACGGAGGAGCTGCCCGCGCTCCTCGACGGCGCGGACATCGCCGTCGTACGTCTGCTGGGCGGCAAGCGCGCCTGGGAGGACGGGCTCGCCGCGCTGAAGGCCGCCGGTGTCCCGACCGTCCTGCTGGGCGGCGAAAGCGTGCCGGACGCCGAGCTGATGGCCGAGTCGTCGGTGCCGGCCGGGGTGGTGGCCGAAGCGCTGCGCTACCTCGTCGAGGGCGGGCCCGCCAACCTCACGCACCTGGCGCGCTTCCTGTCGGACACGGTGCTGCTGACCGGCGAGGGATTCGACGAGCCGGAGAAGATGCCGGAGTTCGGCGTCCACGGCTCCCGGGCCGTCGAGTCCGGCCGCCCGACGGTCGGCGTGCTCTTCTACCGCGCCCACCAGCTGAGCGGCAACACCGCCTTCGTCGACACGCTGTGCGACGCGATCGAGGCGCACGGCGCCAACGCGCTGCCCGTGTACTGCGGTTCGCTGCGCGACGCGGACCCGGGACTGTACGAGCTGCTGGGCCGGGCCGACGCCCTGGTCGCCACCGTCCTCGCGGCCGGCGGCACGCACGCCTCGCAGGCGTCGGCGGGCGGCGACGAGGAGGCCTGGGACATCGGCGCGCTGGCCGACCTGAACGTCCCGGTCCTGCAAGGCCTCTGCCTCACCTCCTCCCGCGCCGCCTGGGAGGCGTCCGACGCCGCCCTCTCCCCCATGGACGCGGCGATGCAGGTCGCGATCCCGGAGTTCGACGGGCGCCTGGTCACCGTGCCGTTCTCCTTCAAGGAGCAGGGGCCCGACGAGGTGCCGGTGTACGTCGCCGACCCCGAGCGGGCCGGGCGGGTCGCCGGGATCGCCGTACGGCACGCGGCCCTGGGACACAAGGCGAACGCCGACAAGAAGCTCGCGCTGGTCTTCACCGCGTACCCGACCAAGCACTCCCGCGTCGGCAACGCGGTGGGCCTCGACACCCCGGCGTCGGCGGTGCGGGTCCTGGACGCGCTCCGGGACGCCGGGTACTCCCTCACCGACTACCCGTCCGGCGGCGACGAGCTGATCCACCGCCTGATCGCGGCCGGCGGCCACGACGTCGAGTGGCTGACGGAGGACCAGCTGGCCGCCGCCCCCGCTCGGGTGCCGCTGGCCGACTACCGGGCGTGGTTCGAGAAGCTGGACCCGGAGCTGCGGGAGGGCATGCGCCAGGCGTGGGGCGAGCCGCCGGGTTCGCTGTACGTCGACGGCGACGACATCGTGCTCGCGTCGCTCCGGTTCGGGAACGTCGTGGTCATGATCCAGCCGCCGCGCGGCTTCGGCGAGAACCCGATCGCGATCTACCACGACCCCGACATGCCGCCGTCGCACCACTACATGGCGGCGTACCGCTGGCTGGACAACAGCTTCGGCGCCGACGCGATCGTGCACATGGGCAAGCACGGCACGATGGAGTGGCTGCCGGGCAAGGGCCTCGGGCTGGGCGCGGGCTGCGCGCCGGACGCGGTGCTGGGCGATCTGCCGCTGATCTACCCGTTCATCGTCAACGACCCCGGCGAGGGCACCCAGGCCAAGCGGCGCGGGCACGCCACGGTCGTCGACCACCTGGTGCCGCCGATGGCGCGTGCCGACACGTACGGCGACCTGGCCAAGCTGGAGCAGCTGCTCGACGAGTACGCGCTCGTCTCCGACCTCGACCCGGTCAAGGCGCCGGCGGTCCGCGCGCAGATCTGGACGCTGGTCAAGGCGGCCGAGCTCCACCACGACCTGCACGTCGACGACCAGCCGGACGACGACGCGTTCGACGAGTTCGTCATGCACATCGACGGCTATCTGTGCGAGATCAAGGACGTGCAGATCCGCGACGGCCTGCACATCCTGGGCGGCGGCCCGATCGGCGAGCCGCGCGTCAACCTCGTGCTGGCGGTGCTGCGCGCCTCGCAGGTGTGGGGCGGGCAGGCGAACGCGCTGCCGGGGCTGCGGGCGTCGCTGGCCGAGCATTTCGGGCTGGTGGAGAAGGAGTTGCTGGCCGAGCCGGGCGCGCCGGTGAAGGTGCCGGTGGAGCTGACGGACCTGGTCGAGGGACCCGCCCGCAGCGCCGCCGACGCGGTCGACCTGCTGGAGCAGCTGTGCCGGCGGTTCGCGGAGGGCATGGAGTCCCGGGCGTGGGACACCGCGGCCGTACCGGCCCTGGTGCGCGAGGTGCTGCGAGCCGAACTTCCCGACGCGGTGGCCGTGCTGGAGTTCGCCTGCACCGAGGTCGTGCCGCGGCTGGCCCGGACGACGGACGAGATCGGGCACATCCTGCGGGCCCTGGACGGCGGTTACGTCCCGGCGGGCCCGTCGGGCTCCCCGACCCGCGGGCTGGTCAACGTGCTGCCGACCGGCCGGAACTTCTACTCCGTCGACCCGAAGGCGATCCCGTCCCGGCTGAGCTGGGAGGTCGGCCAGTCCCTCGCGGACTCGCTGATCCAGCGCTATCTGAGCGACACCGGCGAGTACCCGAAGTCCGTCGGCCTCACGGTGTGGGGCACGTCCGCGATGCGCACCCAGGGCGACGACATCGCGGAGATCCTGGCGCTGCTGGGCTGCCGTCCGGTGTGGGACGACGCGTCGCGCCGGGTGACGGGCTTCGAGGTGGTCCCGGTGGCCGAGCTGGGCCGGCCGCGCGTCGACGTCACGGTGCGTATCTCGGGCTTCTTCCGGGACGCTTTCCCCCACGTCGTGGGGCTGATCGACGACGCGGTGCGGGCGGTGGCGGAGCTGGACGAGCCCGCCGACCAGAACTACGTGCGCGCCCACGCCGACGCGGACACCGCCGAGCACGGCGACCGGCGGCGCGCGACGGCCCGCATCTTCGGTTCGAAGCCGGGGGCGTACGGCGCCGGTCTGCTGCCGCTGATCGACGCCCGCAACTGGCGCTCCGACGCGGACCTGGCCGAGGTGTACGCGGTGTGGGGCGGCTACGCGTACGGGCGCGGGCTCGACGGGCGGGCGGCGCGCGGGGACATGGAGACGGCGTTCCGGCGGATCGCGGTGGCGGCGAAGAACGTGGACACGCGTGAGCACGACCTCGTCGACGCCGACGACTACTTCCAGTACCACGGCGGCATGGTCGCGATGGTGCGGCACCTGACGGGCACCTCCCCGGAGGCGTACGTCGGTGACTCGGCCACCCCCGACCAGGTGAAGACCCGGACGCTGGGCGAGGAGACGCACCGGGTCTTCCGCGCCCGCGTGGTCAACCCGCGCTGGATGGCGGCGATGCGGCGGCACGGCTACAAGGGTGCTTTCGAGATGGCGGCCACCGTGGACTACCTCTTCGGGTACGACGCCACGGCCGGGGTCGTGGACGACTGGATGTACGAGAAGCTCAGCGCCGAGTACGTCTTCGACGCGGAGAACCAGGACTTCATGAAGAAGTCCAACCCGTGGGCGCTGCGGGGCATCACGGAGCGGCTGCTGGAGGCCGCCGATCGCGGACTGTGGGCGGAGCCGGACGCGGAGACGCTGGAGCGGCTGCGCGCCACCTATCTGGAGCTCGAGGGCGACTTGGAGGACGACGAGAAGTGAGTACCCCGTTTCCGTTCACGGCCGTTGTCGGCCAGGACGACCTGCGGCTCGCGCTGCTGCTGAACGCCGTCTCCCCGGCCGTCGGCGGTGTACTGGTGCGTGGCGAGAAGGGCACCGCCAAGTCCACGGCGGTGCGTGCGCTGTCGGCGCTGATGCCTCAGGTGGACGTCGTCTCCGGGTGCCGCTTCTCCTGCGCCCCGGCCTCACCCGACCCCGCCTGCCCGGACGGACCCCACGGGACGGGAGCGTCCGAGTCGCGGCCCGCGCGGATGGTCGAGCTGCCCGTCGGCGCCTCCGAGGACCGGCTGGTCGGCGCCCTCGACATCGAGCGGGCGCTCGCGGAGGGCGTGAAGGCCTTCGAGCCGGGCCTGCTGGCCGACGCGCACCGCGGGATCCTGTACGTCGACGAGGTCAACCTGCTCCACGACCACCTGGTCGACCTGCTGCTGGACGCCGCCGCGATGGGCGCCTCGTACGTCGAGCGCGAGGGCGTTTCGGTCCGGCACGCCTCGAAGTTCCTGCTGGTCGGGACCATGAACCCGGAGGAAGGCGAGCTGCGGCCGCAGCTCCTGGACCGCTTCGGCCTCACCGTCGAGGTCGCCGCCTCGCGCGAGCCCGACCAGCGGGTGGAGGTCGTACGGCGCCGGCTGGCTCACGACGACGACCCGGACGGTTTCGCCGCGCGCTGGGCCGAAGAGGAGGCCGCCGTACGGGCGCGGATCGTGGCGGCGCGGGAGCTGCTGCCCTCGGTGCGGCTGGGCGACGGTGCGCTCAGGCAGATCGCGGCGACCTGTGCCGCCTTCGAGGTGGACGGCATGCGGGCCGACATCGTGATGGCGCGGACGGCGACCGCGCTGGCGGCCTGGGCCGGGCGTACGGACGTACTGGCGGAGGACGTACGGCAGGCCGCTCTGCTGGCCCTCCCCCACCGGCGGCGGCGGAACCCGTTCGACGCGCCGGGTCTGGACGAGGACAAGCTCGACGAGACGCTGGAGGAGTTCGGCGGGCAGGACGGGGACGGTGGCGGGGACGACGATCCCGACCCGGGGCCCGACGGTCCCGGTGGGCCCGGCGGGCAGCCGGAGCCCGACGACGCCCCGCAGGACGACGGTGACACCGCCGCGCGGCCCGAGGCCGGGGAGGGCGGGGAGCCGCAGCCTTCCGGCGGCGGTGCCGGTGAGCAGTCCCCCGCGCGTGCCGCCGAGCCGTTCCGCACCAAGGTGCTGAGCGTGCCCGGGCTCGGCGAGGGCGCCGCCGGGCGACGCTCGCGGGCGCGGACCGAGCACGGGCGGACCACCGGGGCCCGCCGGCCCCGGGGCGCGCTGACCAAGCTGCACCTGGCGGCGACGGTGCAGGCGGCGGCGCCGCACCAGCGGGCGCGGGGCCGGTCGGGGCGCGGGCTGGTGATGCGCAGGGACGATCTGCGGCAGGCGACTCGCGAGGGGCGTGAGGGCAACCTCGTCCTGTTCGTCGTGGACGCCTCCGGTTCGATGGCCGCGCGGCAGCGGATGAGCGCCGTGAAGGGTGCCGTGCTGTCGCTGCTGCTGGACGCCTACCAGCGGCGGGACAAGGTGGGGCTGGTGACCTTCCGGGGTTCGGCCGCCGATGTCGCGCTGCCGCCGACCTCGTCGGTGGACGCGGCGGCGGTCCGGCTGGAGTCGCTGCCGACGGGCGGGCGGACGCCGCTGGCGGCCGGGCTGCTGCGCGCCCACGAGGTGCTGCGGGTCGAGCGGCTGCGGGACCCGGCGCGGCGACCGCTGGTGGTCGTGGTGACCGACGGCCGGGCCACCGGCGGCCCCGAGCCGGTCGCCCTCGCCGGGCGGGCCGCACGGCTGTTCGCCGCCGAGGGCACGGCCTGCGTGGTCGTGGACTGCGAGTCGGGGCCGGTGCGGCTGGGGTTGGCCGGGCAGCTCGCGGGTGAGCTGGGCGGTACGGCGGTGACGCTGGACGAGCTGCGGGCGGACTCGATCGCAGGTCTCGTGAAGGACGTTCAGGGCAGCAGGAGGGCCGCGTAATGCCGCAGGGCAAGCCGAGTGTCGTACCGGACGACGGTCTGACGACGCGTCAGCGGCGGAACCGTCCGCTGGTCGTCGTGCACACGGGCATCGGGAAGGGCAAGTCGACCGCCGCCTTCGGGCTGGCCCTGCGGGCCTGGAACCAGGGATGGCCGATCGGGGTGTTCCAGTTCGTCAAGTCGGCGAAGTGGAAGGTCGGTGAGGAGAACGCGCTGCGCGTGCTGGGTCTCTCCGGCGAGGGCGGCAGCGTCGACTGGCACAAGATGGGCGAGGGCTGGTCCTGGGTCCAGCGGGACGCGCAGATGGACAACGAGGAGAAGGCCCGGGAGGGCTGGGAGCAGGTCAAGCGGGACCTGGCCGCCGAGACGTACAAGCTCTATGTGCTGGACGAGTTCGCCTACCCGATGCACTGGGGATGGGTCGACACCGACGAGGTCGTGTCCGTGCTGCGGGACCGGCCCGGGACCCAGCACGTCGTGATCACCGGGCGCAACGCCCCGGAGAGGCTGGTGGGGTTCGCCGATCTCGTCACCGACATGTCCAAGGTCAAGCACCCGATGGACGCGGGGCAGAAGGGGCAGAGGGGCATCGAGTGGTGACCTCGCTCCCGGCCGACTCCGTGCCGCGGCTGGTCGTCGCCGCGCCCTCCTCGGGGAGCGGCAAGACCACCGTCGCCACCGGATTGATGGCCGCGCTCGCCGCGCGCGGGCTCGCCGTGTCGCCGCACAAGGTCGGGCCCGACTACATCGACCCCGGGTACCACGCGCTCGCCACCGGGCGGGTGGGGCGGAACCTGGACGCGTACCTGTGCGGGGCGGAGCTGGTGGCTCCGCTGTTCCTGCACGGGGCGCGCGGCTGCGACGTCGCGGTCGTCGAAGGTGTCATGGGGCTGTACGACGGTGCCGCCGGGGAGGGCGAACTGGCGTCCACCGCCCATGTCGCCAAGCTGCTGCGCGCGCCGGTCGTGCTGGTCGTCGACGCGTCGTCGCAGTCGCGGTCGGTGGCGGCGCTGGTGCACGGGTTCGCGTCCTGGGACCCAAAGGTGCGGGTCGGGGGCGTGATCCTCAACAAGGTCGGGTCGGACCGGCACGAGGCGCTGCTGCGGGAGGCGTTGGACGCGGCGGGGGTGCCGGTGCTGGGGGTGCTGCGGCGCGCGGCGCCGGTGGAGACGCCGTCGCGGCATCTGGGGCTGGTGCCGGTCGCCGAGCGGGGGCCGGAGGCGGTCGACGCCGTCGCGGCGATGGCCGCGCTGGTCTCCGACGGGTGTGATCTGGAGGCGTTGGTGGCGTTGGCGCGGGCCGCCGGGCCGTTGCCGGGGGGCTCCGCTCCCTGGACACCCGCACCTGTGCCCACCCACCGTCCGACTCGGTCGGTCGAGAAGTCGCCGCCGCGCGTCGCCGTCGCCGGCGGTCCCGCCTTCACCTTCTCCTACGCCGAGCACACCGAGCTGCTCGCCGCCGCCGGGGCCGAGGTCGTCACCTTCGACCCGTTGCGGGACGAGGAGCTCCCCGAGGGGACCGCCGGGCTCGTCGTCGGGGGCGGGTTCCCCGAGGTGTACGCGTCCGAGCTGTCCGCCAACGAGCCGCTGCGCGAGGCCGTCGCCGAGCTGGCGCTGAGCGGTGCTCCCGTCGCCGCCGAGTGCGCGGGACTCCTGTATCTGTGCCGGGAGCTGGACGGACTGCCCATGTGCGGGGTGCTGGACGCCTGCGCCCGGATGGCGGAGCGGCTGACGCTGGGCTACCGGGACGCCGTGGCCGTGTCCGACAGCGCGCTGGCCGTCGCGGGGACGCGCATGCGGGGGCACGAGTTCCACCGGACGGTCGTGGAGCCGACCGCCGGGGCCGCGCCGGCGTGGGGGATGCGGGCGCCCGAGCGGCGCGTCGAGGGATTTGTGGAGCGCGGTGTGCACGCGAGCTATCTGCACACGCACTGGGCGTCCGAGCCCGGTGTCGCCCGTCGGTTCGTGGAGAGGTGCCGAACGTCATGAGCAGCAGGCTGATCGGGGTGGGGGTCGGGCCCGGGGACCCCGAGCTGGTGACCGTCAAGGGGGTCAACGCGCTGCGGGCCGCCGAGGTCGTCGTGGTGCCCGTGATGGCTGCGCCCGATGGAAAGGACGGCGGCGAGCGGGGGCGCGCCGAGGCGACCGTGCTGCACTACGTGGGCGCGGAGAAGGTCGTACGGGTCGTCTTCGCGCTGAACGAGCGCACCGACCGGGCGCGGCGCGAGGCGGCCTGGGACGCGGCCGGGGAGCGGGTCGCCGGGCTGCTGCGGAGCCACGGCCGCATCGCCTTCGCGACCATCGGCGATCCGAACGTGTACTCGACCTTCACCTATCTCGCGCAGACCGTCGGCGCACTCGTGCCGGGCACCGTCGTGGAGACCGTGCCGGGCATCACCGCCATGCAGGACCTCGCGGCGCGGTCGGGCGCCGTGCTGACGGAGGGCACCGAGCCGCTGACGCTGGTGCCCGTCACCGCGGGGGCCACCGTGCTCAAGGACGCGCTGAACGGGCCGGGCACGGTCGTGGCCTACAAGTTCGGCCGACAGGCCGCAGAGGTCGCCGAGGCGCTGCGGGAGACCGGGCGGCTGGACGACGCCGTGTGGGGGTCGGCGCTGGGGCTGCCGGAGGAGTCCGTACGGGCGGCGGCGGAGCTGGACGACGGCCCGCTGCCCTACCTGTCGACGCTCATCGCGCCCGCCCGGCGCGCGGGCGGTCGGGGCGGCAAGTTGTGAGCGCGGGCGTCCGAGCCGGGTCATTCGGCGATGCCCACCACCAGCCAGATGAACGCCGCGCCCGCGACCGTGCACAGCAGGGTGGAGCGTGCGGGGTGCTCGTGATGGGCCTCGGGGAGGATCTCGGCCGCGGCGAGGTAGAGCAGTACGCCGCCGAACAGGCCGAGATACGCGCCGAGCGCGCCCTCCGGGATGGTGAAGAGGAGGGTGGAGGCGGCACCGGCCACGGGGGCCAGGGCGTCGGCGACCAGCATCGCGATCGCGCGACGGCGGGCGTTTCCGTACAGGCTGGTCAGCGTGTAGGTGTTGAAGCCGTCCGCGAAGTCGTGGGCGATCACGGCCATCGCGACGGCCGCGCCCATGCCGCCGCCCACCTGGAAGGCCGCGCCGATCGCCACGCCGTCCATGGCGCTGTGTCCGACCATCGCGGCGGCGGCCGTCAGGCCCACCTGGGGCGAGCGCTGTCCGTGTTCGTCGGCGCCGTGCGCGGCCCGGCGGGCGGCCAGCAGGCGTTCCACCAGGTGCGCGAGCAGGAATCCGGCGACGAAGAGCAGGAGCGCCTCGGGCACGCCGAACACCTCGTCGCCCGCCGCCCGAAGCGCCTCCGGCAGCAGGTCGAGGCCGACCACGCCCAGCATCAGGCCGCCGGCCAGGCCCAGCACCAGGTGGCGCCGGTCGGTCACGCGCTGTGCCGTCCAGCCGCCGGCCAGCGTCATCAGGAACGCGCCGAGCGCTACGAAGACCGCCATGGGCCCTTGCTATCCGATCAGAGCGCGTATCCGTGCGCACGACAGCGACAACCGCGGTAAATATGCGAAATATGCGCAGGAAAGGACCCCATCCCATGGCTTCCGTGGCTCCCGAGGCTTCCGTGGCTCCCGAGGCTTCCGTGGCTCCCGAGGCTTCCGTGGCCGATGCTTCCGTGGCCGATGTCTCCCCCGGCAAGGTGACTATCGTCGGTGCCGGTCCCGGCGCCGCCGACCTGCTGACGTTCCGCGCCGGGCGGGCCATCGCCGAGGCCGATGTCGTGATCTGGGCGGCGAGCCTGGTCCAGGCGGAGGTCCTCCGGCACGCGCGCCAGGACGCGGAGGTCCTGGACTCGGCGACGATGTCCCTGGAGGACGTCGTCGCCGTCTACCGGCGGGCCCGCGAGGAGGGGTTGCGGGTGGCCCGCATCCACTCCGGCGACCCGGCGCTGTGGGGCGGTACGCAGGAGCAGCTGGACCGGTGCGCGGAGATCGGCATCGCGACCGAGATCGTGCCCGGCGTCTCCGCCTTCTCGGCGGTCGCCGCGCTCGCCGGGCGGGAGCTGACCATTCCGGAGGTCGCGCAGTCCGTCGTCCTCACCCGGCTCGGCGGCGGCAAGACGCCGATGCCGCCCGGTGAGGAGGTCCGCGAGTTCGCCAAGCACGGCACCACCATGGCGATCTTCCTGTCGGCGGCCCGCAGCGGCCAGCTGGTGCGGGAGCTGCTGGAGGGCGGCTATCCGACCGAGACGCCGGTCGTCGTCGCGTACCAGGCGACCTGGCCGGAGGAGCTGGTCGCGCGGTGCACGATCGGCACGCTGGAGGAGACGGTCAAGGAGCACAAGCTCTGGAAGCACACCCTGTTCCTGGTCGGCCCCGCCCTCGACGCGCAAGGCACCCGCTCGCACCTGTACCACCCGGGGCACTTCCACGGTTACCGGAAGGCGGACCCCGAGGCGCGCCGGGAGCTGCGCACGCGGGGTGCGAGCACGTGATCACCGTGGTGGGGATGGGGGCCGGAGCGCCGCCCGGCACGGACGGCGCCGCCGGCGCGGAGCTGGTCGCCGGAGCGGAGCTGGTCGTCGGCGGGCGGCGGCATCTGGACGCCGTACGGCTGCCGGAGGGGGCCGAGCGGGTCGTCCTCGGGGCGTTGGCACCCGCCCTCGAAACGGTCGCGGAGTATGTCGCCGAGGGGCGGCGGGTGGTCGTGCTGGCTTCCGGGGACCCCGGGTTCTTCGGGATCGTACGGGTGCTGGCCGAGCGGTTCGGGCCAAAGCGGCTCGACGTACGGCCCGGTGTCTCCTCCGTCGCCGCCGCGTTCGCGCGGGCCGGGCTGCCGTGGGACGACGCCGTGGTGGCCAGCGCGCACGGGCGGGAGCTGCGGACGGCGGTGAACCTGTGCCGGGCACACCCGAAGGTCGCCGTGCTGACGGGACCGGGGGCCGGGCCGGCGGAGATCGGCGCCGCGCTGAGGAACGACACCCGGGTCCTCGTGGTCGCCTCCGCGCTGGGCTGTGCCGAGGAGCGCGTGGAGCGGCTGACGCCCGCCGAGGCCGCCGTACGGGACTGGGGGACGGCGGTGAGCGTGGTGCTGTGCCTGGACGAGGCGCGGGCGCCGGGTCCGGTACGGACGGTCGCCGGGCCGCCGCGCCCGGACTCCGCCGGATGGGCGCTGGACGAGACCGCGTTCACGCACCGCGATTCGATGATCACGAAGTTCGAGGTGCGGGCGCTGGCCCTCGCCCGGCTCGGGCCCCGGCCCGGCGACCTGGTCTGGGACGTCGGCGCCGGCTCCGGGTCCGTCGCCGTGGAGTGCGCACGCCTCGGCGCCGCCGTCACCGCCGTCGAGAAGACTCCGGACGGTGCCGGGCGCGTGCGCGCCAACGCCGCCGCCCACGGTGTCGACGTCCGGGTGGTGCACGGGGCAGCGCCCACCGTGCTGTCCGACCTGGGCGAGGACCCCGACGCCGTGTTCGTCGGCGGCGGCGGGCGCGAACTGCCCGCGATCGTCGCGCAGTGCGCGCGGCGGGCGCGGCGCACCGTGGTCGTCGCCATGGCGGCGCTGGACCGGGTGCCCTCGGCCCGCGAGGCGCTGCTCGGTGCCGGGCTGGAGTGCGACGGGGTGCTGCTGCAGTCGTCCCGGCTCGCGCCGCTGCCGGGGGACGTGACCCGGCTCGCGGCTACCAATCCCGTCTTCCTGCTGTGGGGCGTGAGGCCGCACAGCCGTACCGAAGGAGTTACCCCTTGATCGGCCTCATTTCCGCCACCGCGGCGGGGGCTGCGGCGCGGGACCGGCTGGCCGCGGCGTGGCCGGACCGCACGCGCGTGTACGGGGGTCCCGTCGCGGACGCCGTACGGACCGCGTTCGCCGAGTGCGAGCAGCTCGTGTGCTTCCTGGCCACGGGGGCCGTGGTCCGGCTCGTGGCGCCGCTGCTGGACGACAAGCGGACCGACGCCGGTGTGGTGTGCGTCGACGAGGGCGGGCGGTTCGCCGTGTCGCTGGTCGGCGGCCACGGGGGCGGCGCCAACGAACTCGCCGTCGCGGTCGGCGGGGTGCTGGGTGCCGAGCCGGTGGTGACGACGGCGACGGACGCCGTCGGACTGCCCGGCCTGGACACGCTCGGACTGCCCGTGGAGGGCGATGTCGCGGGGGTCTCGCGGGCCCTGCTCGACGGCGAGCCGGTCGCGCTGCGGCCGGAGGTGCGGTGGCCGCTGCCGGCGCTGCCGGTCGCCGGGAAAGGCGAGTACGCGATCCGGCTGACGGACCGTCTGGTGGAGCCGGCCGAGGGCGAGGCCGTGCTGCGTCCGCCGTCGCTGGTCGTCGGGGTCGGCGCCTCCAAGGGGGCGCCGGTCGACGAGGTGCTCGGACTGGTGGAGGCGGCCCTGCGCGACGCCGGGCTGTCCGCCGCGTCGGTCGCCGAACTGGCCACCGTGGACGCCAAGGCGGAGGAACCCGGGATCGTCGGGGCGGCCGGGCGGCTGGGCGTGCCCCTGGTGACGTACTCCGCCGGGGAGCTGGCGGACGTCGAGGTGCCCAACCCCTCCGACGCCCCGCTCGCGGCCGTGGGCACCCCGTCGGTCGCGGAGGCTGCGGCGCTCGTGCGCGGCGGCGAACTCCTCGTGCCCAAACGCAAGTCGGCGGCGAGTCCCGCCATGGCGACCTGTGCCGTCGTACGGCGGCCTGGGCGCGGGCGGCTCGCGGTGGTCGGGCTCGGGCCGGGCGCCCGGGACCTGGTCACGCCGCGCGCGCGGGCCGAGCTGCGGCGGGCCTCCGTGCTGGTCGGCCTCGACCAGTACGTCGACCAGATCCGCGACCTGCTGCGGCCCGGCACACGGGTCCTGGAGTCGGGGCTCGGCGCGGAGGAGGAGCGGGCCCGGACCGCGGTCGAGGAGGCGCGGCGCGGGCACGCCGTCGCGCTGATCGGCAGCGGGGACGCCGGGGTGTACGCCATGGCCTCCCCCGCGCTGGCGGAGGCGTCCGACGACATCGACGTGGTCGGGGTGCCCGGAGTGACGGCGGCGCTGGCGGCCGGGGCGATCCTGGGCGCGCCGCTGGGCCACGACCACGTGTCGATCAGCCTCTCCGACCTGCACACGCCGTGGGAGGTCATCGAGCGGCGGGTGCGGGCGGCGGCCGAGGCCGACATCGTCGTGACGTTCTACAATCCGCGCAGCCGGGGCCGCGACTGGCAGCTGCCCAAGGCGCTGGCGATCCTCGCGGAGCACCGGGAGCCGGCGACGCCGGTGGGTGCCGTACGCAACGCGTCGCGCGCCGACGAGTCCAGCCGGCTGACCACGCTCGCCGCTCTCGACCCGGCGACGGTCGACATGATGACGGTCGTCACGGTGGGCAACACCGCGACCCGTCGGATCGCCGGGCGCATGGTGACGCCTCGCGGCTACCGCTGGCAGGGAACGTCGTCCCACGGGGAGCCGAAGTGAGCCGTGTCGTGCACCCCATCGAGCAGGAGTCCTTCCGTCGGCTGCGCGCCCGGCTGGACACCTCCCCCTTCCCGCCGCTGACCCGTGCCGTCGTGGAGCGGGTCATCCACTCCGCCGCCGACCTGGCGTACGCGTCCGACCTCGTCACGGACGAGGCCGCTCTGGAGACGGCGTACGCCGCGCTGCACGCCGGGGCGCCCGTCGTCGTGGACGTGGAGATGGTCGCGGCCGGGATCACCCGGCGGGAGACCGTGTGCCGGCTGAGGGACGCCGTCGCCGGACCCGGCCTCACCCGCTCCGCGCACGCCGTGCGGCTGGCGTACGAGCAGGTCGGGCCGGGCGCGGTGTGGGTGATCGGCTGCGCGCCGACCGCCCTGGAGGAGCTGCTCACCCTGGACGCCGCCCCGGCGCTCGTCATCGGTCTGCCCGTCGGCTTCGTCGGCGCGGCCGAGTCCAAGGCCGCCTTGCGCGAGAGCGGGCTGCCCGCCGTCAGCAACGTGTCCGAGAAGGGCGGCTCGGCGGTCGCCGCCGCCGCGCTCAACGCCCTGCTGTACCACCCTACTTCGTACGCCGACCCGCACCCCGAGGAGCCATCGTGACCACCCCGCCGCCCGCCCTGCTCATCGCCGGACACGGCACCCGGGACGAGGCCGGAGCCGAGGCGTTCCGCGACTTCGTGCGCGAGCTGGGCCGCCGTCACCCCGAACTGCCCGTCGAGGGCGGCTTCATCGAGTTGTCGCCGCCGCCGCTGGGCGAGGCCGTCGCCGAGCTGGTCGAGCGCGGTGTGCGCCGGTTCGCCGCCGTGCCGCTGATGCTGGTCTCCGCCGGGCACGCCAAGGGCGACATCCCGGCGGCGCTGTCCCGCGAGAAGGAGCGGCACCCCGGCATCACGTACACGTACGGGCGTCCGCTGGGCCCGCACCCCGCGCTGCTGCGGGTGCTGGAGCGGCGGCTGGCCGAGGCGGTCGACCCGTCCTGGGACCCCGCCGAGGTGACCGTGCTGCTGGTCGGGCGCGGTTCGACGGACCCGGACGCGAACGCCGAGGTGTTCAAGGCGGCGCGGCTGCTGTGGGAGGGGCGCGGCTACGCGGCCGTGGAGACGGCGTTCGTGTCGCTGGCGAAGCCGGACGTGCCGGGCGGCCTGGACCGGTGTGTGCGGCTGGGGGCGCGGCGGGTCGTGGTCCTGCCGTACTTCCTGTTCACCGGCATCCTCCCGGACCGGGTCCGGCACCAGACCGAGGAGTGGGCCACCGCCCACCCGGAGACCGGGGTGCGGTCGGCGGACGTCATCGGGCCGGAGCCGGAGCTGCTCGACCTGGTGTGGGAGCGGTACGAGGAGGCCGTCAAGGGCGACCTGCGGATGAACTGCGACTCGTGCGTGTACCGGATCGCGCTGCCGGGGTTCGAGGACAAGGTGGGACTGCCGCAGCAGCCGCACTTCCACCCCGACGACGACGGCCATCACCCCCACGGGCACCATCACGGGCATGGACACGCACACTCCCATGCACACTGAGGCCGGGGACCGGGCCGGTTCCGGGGGCCCCGACCTGCGGCACCACCCCGACCTGCGGCATCACGGGGACGCCGAGGTCCGCGACGACGGCTCGGCGCTGGTGGACCTCGCGGTGAACGTCCGCGCGGACACGCCGCCGGCCTGGCTGCGCGAGCACGTCGCCGCCTCGCTCGGCTCCCTCGCTGCCTACCCGGACGGGCGGGCCGCGCGGGCGGCGGTGGCGGCGCGGCACGGGCTGCCGGTGGAGCGGGTGCTGCTGACGGCGGGCGCGGCGGAGGCGTTCGTGCTGCTGGCGCGGGCACTGAAGGTGCGCCGGCCGGTCGTGGTGCACCCGCAGTTCACCGAGCCGGAGGCGGCGCTGCGGGACGCGGGGCACACGGTCGACCGGGTGCTGCTGCGGGACGCGGACGGCTTCCGGCTGGACCCGGCGGCCGTCCCCGAGGACGCCGACCTGGTGGTCGTCGGCAACCCGACGAACCCGACGTCGGTGCTGCACCCGGCGGCCTCGCTCACGGAACTGGCCCGCCCCGGGCGGACGCTGGTCGTGGACGAGGCCTTCATGGACGCGGTGCCGGGCGAGCGTGAGGCGCTGGCCGGGCGCACGGACGTACCCGGCCTGGTCGTCCTGCGCAGCCTCACCAAGACCTGGGGTCTGGCGGGGCTGCGCATCGGGTACGTCCTGGCGGCCCCGGAGACCGTCACCGAGCTGGAGCGCGCCCAGCCACTGTGGCCCGTGTCCACGCCCGCGCTGGCGGCCGCGGAGGCGTGTGTGACTCCGAGGGCGCTGGCGGAGGCGGCCCACGCCGCGCACCGCATCGCCGCGGACCGGGACCGTCTCGTCGCCGGGCTGGCCGAGTTCGCCGGTGCCGGAGTGCGGGTCGCCGGGCCCGCCGAGGGGCCCTTCGTCCTCGTGCGCCTCCCGGACGCCGCCGCGGTACGCCACCGGCTGCGCGCCCTCGGGTACGCGGTACGGCGCGGGGACACCTTCCCGGGGCTGGGCGAGGAGTGGCTGCGCCTGGCGGTACGGGACCGGGCGACGACGGACGGCTTCCTGCGGGCGCTGGGACGGGCGGTGACCGAAGCGGCCTGAGGGGCGCGGGGGCCGGGCGGTGACCGAAGCGGCCTGAGGGGCGCGGGGGCCGGGCGGTGACCGAAGCGGCCTGAGGGGCGCGGGGGCCGGGCTCGTCACCGCCCGCCGATCACCCGCGCCTGCGGCGGGCCGCGAACAGGGCGCCGCCGCCCGCCAGGACCAGGGCGGCGGCACCGGCCGCGACGTACGGGGTCGCCGAGCTGCCGCCCGTCTCGGCCAGGCCGGCCTCTGCGCGGGCGCCCTGGGCCTTCACACCGGCCACGGGCTCCGCGGCCGGACCGACGCCCTTCTCCGCGTCCTGGCCCGCTTCCCGGCCCGTGTCTTGTCCCGCGTCCTGTCGGGCGGGCGGCGCCTCGGCCTGCGGGGCCGCCGGGGCCTCGCAGGCCGCCTCGGCCAGGGTCAGGGTGCCGTCGACCTCGGCGACGTTCAGGTCGAGGGGGTCGACGGAGACCTCGAGTTCGAGCGCGGTGGCGGCGGCCGTACGGGAGGTGGTCCCGGTCTTCGACAGGTCGAGCCGCACCTCGCCGACGCCGGGCACCTTCACCTGAGTCGTCCCGCCGGTGGTCAGCGTGACCTTCTTGCCGAGGACCGTCACCGCGCCCAGCAGGTTCGCCTCGGCGACCGGCTTCTTCCCGGCCTCGCAGGTCGCCTTGGAGGTGACCTGCTCGACCTCGATCACCGACAGCAGCGGCAGACCGGGGACGTGCAGCTCGGCGCCTGCCAGCTCGGTGTGGCCCTCGCTCTTCGCCGCGGTCGCCGTCGCCCCGGCGTCGGCCACGTCGGCCCGCAGGACGCTGAAGGGTTCGCCGCCGTCGACGCCGTCCAGCTCGGCGGTCAGCGCGGTCTTCCGGGCGCTCTCGGGCGCCCGCACCGCGTTGAGGGTGACCGCGAGCGGGACGTTCACGGTCTTGTCGAGCAGGGACACGTCGAGCCCGGTGCGCAGGACGGTGGCGCTCGCGCGGCCGTGGTCGCCGGTCGCGTGGGCGGTGCCCGCACCGGCCAGGGCGGCGGGCCCCGCGGCGAGGGCGGTGGCCGCCGCGACGGTGACGAGGCGGCGTGCGGGCATGCGGAAGGTGTTGCCGTTCAAGGTGGTGGGACCCCCAGTAAGACATGCGTGCGGAACACGCGTGAGCGAGACGCTCGGGACCCGGACAGAATGTCCCCGCGTACGCCGAACCGTCAGCGATCCCGGGGCACTTCATCCCTTCGTGGAGTTTCCGCCACCCCTTTCGAATACGTCAGCACGGGTGTTCCCCGGCCTCACCCGCGTCGGCTAACCGACGACCCGCCCGTTCAGCACCACCCGGCGCGGAGCCGCGAGCACGCGCACGTCCGCGCGCGGGTCCTCGTCGAACACCACCAGGTCCGCCGGAGCACCCTCGTCCAGACCGGGCCGGCCGAGCCAGGGCCGGGCGGCCCAGGTCGTCGCGGCGAGTGCCTCGACGGGCGGGATGCCCGCGGTGACCAGTTCCGCGACCTCCGCCGCAGCCAGGCCGTGGGCCAGGGAGCCGCCCGCGTCGGTGCCGACGAAGACCGGGATTCCGGCGTCGTAGGCGCTGCGCACCGTGTCGTAGCGGCGTTCGTGGAGCCGGCGCATGTGGGCCGACCAGCGCGGGAACCGGGACTCGCCGCCGTCGGCGAGCGCGGGGAAGGTGGCGATGTTGACGAGGGTGGGCACGATGGCGACGCCGCGCTCCGCGAAGAGCGGGATCGTGTCGTCGGTGAGGCCCGTGGCGTGCTCGACGCAGTCGATGCCGGCCTCGACCAGGTCGCGCAGGGAGTCCTCGGCGAAGCAGTGCGCGGTGACGCGGGCGCCCAGGCGGTGGGCCTCGGCGATCGCGGCCTCGACGGCGCCGCGCGGCCAGCAGGCGGACAGGTCGCCGAGGTCGCGGTCGATCCAGTCGCCGACCAGCTTCACCCAGCCGTCGCCGCGCCGGGCCTCCTGGGCGACGTACGCGACGAGGTCCTCGGGCTCGACCTCCCAGGCGTAGTTCCGGATGTAGCGGCGGGTGCGGGCGATGTGCCGGCCCGCCCGGATGATCTTCGGGAGGTCCTCTCGGTCGTCGATCCAGCGGGTGTCGGAGGGCGAGCCCGCGTCGCGGATGAGGAGGGTGCCCGCCTCACGGTCGGTCAGCGCCTGCTTCTCGGTGACGTCCTCGGGGACGGCGCCGTGCTGGTCCAGGCCGACGTGGCAGTGCGCGTCGACCAGGCCGGGCAGCGCCCAGCCCTCGACGGTACGGATGTCGGCGGCGCCGGCGGGGCGGTCGTAGGAGACCCTGCCGTCGATCACCCACAACTCGTCGCGGACGTCCTCGTCCCGCGGTCCGACGAGTACCCGACCCTTCACGTGCAGCACCGTGCGATCGCTCATGCCCCGCACCTTAGACCGGCCCCCGGGGGTGTTCGAAGGCCCGGTCACCGGCCGCCGTTCCGCGCGGTCGCGCGGGCGCGGAACTCGGTCGCGTATCCGGCCGCGACGGCGCTCGCGGCGGCGGTGAGCGCGAGAACGGCGATGCCGGGGTTGACGTACCCGGGGACGTCGTCGGAGGCGTAGCCGTCGCCGTCCGCCGTCTCGCAGTGGAAGCGCAGGGGCAGGTAGGAGACCGAGTAGTCGACGATCCGCCCGGACAGCTCCGGATGCTCGCTCGTGCGGCAGGGCCGCAGCGGCGCGGAGCCCGTGCCGCCGTCCTCCGCCTCCACGACCGCCCCCGCCACACACAGCGCGCCCCAGGCGTACAGCACGGCGGCTCCCGTACCGGCGCACCCCGCCAGTACGCGCAGCCCCGCACCGGCGCGGGCGGGCACGGGAGCCGCCCCGGACGACGCGGGAGCGGCGTCGGGGACGCCCCGGGGGTACGTACCGCCGTGGCGGCCGAGGACGACGGCCGTCACCACCGCGACGAGGACGAGCAGCAGGAGAACGAGCACAAGGGCGAGTTCACCATCCGCGAGACCGTGCCGGATATGGCGGAAGCCACGATTCCGGGCGTGGGGGTGTCGCAACGGATGGCCTCCGGCGCGAGTGACGGCGGGGGGCATGGTTACTCTCGATTCCGTACGTGCGTTCCGTACGCGCGTTCCGTACGTGCCGTACGCCTGCCCGTGAGCGAAGAGAGCACCACCGTGACCCATCCCTTCCTGGACCTCGCCCCCCTGAGCGCCGGCTCCTTCGCCGCGATCGAGGACCGGGTCGCACGCATGCTCGGCACCGGCCAGGACGTCGTGATCATGCAGGGCGAAGCGCTGCTGCCGCTGGAGGGCGCGATCCGCGGCGCCGCCGGACCGGGCACCGTCGCGCTGAACGTCATCACCGGGCCGTACGGGCAGACGTTCGGGAACTGGCTGCGGGACTGCGGCGCGACCGTGCACGACCTCGCGGTGCCGTTCCACACGGCCGTGTCGGCCGAGCGGATCCGCGCGGCCCTCGCCGAGCACCCGGAGACCGACTTCGTTTCCCTGGTGCACGCCGAGGCGGCGACCGGGAACACCAACCCGGTCGCGGAGATCGGCGAGGTGGTGCGGGCGCACGGCGCGCTCCTCTACCTGGACGCCGTGGCCTCCGTGGGCGCCGAGCCGGTGCTGCCGGACGCGTGGGGTGTGGACCTGTGTGTCATCGGGGCGCAGAAGGCGATGGGCGGCCCGGCCGGCGTGTCGGCGGTGTCGGTGAGCGAGCGGGCGTGGGCGCGGATGGCGGCGAACCCCGAGGCGCCGCGCCGGTCGTACCTCTCCCTGCTGGACTGGAAGGAACGCTGGATCGACGGCGGGCGCAAGGCGCTGCCGCACGCGCCGGCGCAGTTGGAGATGCTCGCGCTCCAGGCGTGCGTGGAGCGTATCGAGGCGGAGGGCCTTTCGACGGTGATGGCGCGTCACGCGTCGGCCGCGGCGGCCACCCGGGCCGGTGCGCTCGCGCTCGGCGGCCTGGAACCGTACGTGTACGAGGCGAAGGACGCGGCGCCGGTCGCGACGACGCTGCGGGCGCCGTCGGACGTCGACGTGTCCGCGCTGGTGGCCCGGGCCCTGGAGTCCGATCCGGCACTGCCGCTGGCGGCGGGCGGGGGCGCGTCGGCCGGGGAGATGATCCGCGTCAACCACTACGGTCCGCACGCGACGCGCGGGGCCGTGCAGGGGTGCCTGGCGGCACTGGGTGCCGCGCTGGCCGAGAAGGGACTGAAGGCCGATCCGGAGGCGGCCCGGCGGGCCGTCGAGGACGCCTGGGCCCGGCCGGCCGGTCCCGGCC
>NZ_BAABCQ010000013.1:0-77426 GCF_039539045.1 Streptomyces marokkonensis | reverse complement strand
GGGGGAGTGTCATGGGTGCGTTCGGAGCGACTCTGTGAGCCTGATACCGTAGGTGGCGCATATTCGACGTCCTTTAACGTCCGTCCCGTGAGGCGGAGAAGGAGGTCCGTTTCTTATGGACAAGCAGCAGGACGAACAGCAGGACGCGCGGTCGAACGCGCACCGGAGCGACCCGCGGGACACACGGTCCGACGCGCGGCCCGTTCTCGAAGGACCAGACATCGCGCGGGTCCTGACCCGCATCGCCCACGAGATCGTCGAACGCGCCAAGGGCGCCGACGACGTGGTGCTCCTCGGCATCCCGACCCGGGGCGTCTTCCTCGCCCGTCGGCTCGCCGACAAGCTCGAGCAGATCACCGAGCGCAAGATGCCGGTCGGCTCGCTCGACATCACCATGTACCGCGACGACCTGCGCATGCACCCGCCGCGTGCCCTGGCCCGCACGGAGATCCCCGGTGACGGCATCGACGGCCGCCTGGTCGTCCTCGTCGACGACGTGCTCTTCTCCGGACGCACCATCCGCGCCGCCCTCGACGCGCTGAACGACATCGGCCGCCCGCGCGCGGTGCAGCTGGCGGTTCTCGTCGACCGGGGCCACCGCGAACTGCCCATCCGCGCCGACTACGTGGGCAAGAACCTCCCCACGTCGCTGCGGGAGACGGTCAAGGTCCAGCTCGCCGAGGAGGACGGTCGCGACACCGTGCTGCTCGGTGCCAAGCCGGCCGCACCGGGCGCCCACCCTTAGCACCTCCAGTACCTCGCGTACGCGTCCAGCCGTGCCGTACGCCCGTCCCGGTGCGCCCGCACGCGCGCCCGGCCGCCCGGATTATCCCGCTCTTCCGCATGAATCGCCTTACGGAGCCTGACAGATGCAGCGTCATCTCATCTCGGCCGCCGACCTCACCCGCGACGACGCCGTCCTGATCCTCGACACCGCCGAGGAGATGGCCCGGGTCGCCGACCGGCCGATCAAGAAACTGCCGACCCTGCGCGGCCGCACCGTCGTCAACCTCTTCTTCGAGGACTCGACGAGGACCCGGATCTCCTTCGAGGCCGCGGAGAAGCGGCTGTCCGCGGACGTCATCAACTTCACCGCCAAAGGGTCGAGCGTCTCCAAGGGCGAGTCCCTCAAGGACACCGCCCAGACCCTGGAGGCCATGGGCGTCGACGCCGTCGTCATCCGGCACGGCGCCTCCGGTGCCCCGTACCGGCTGGCCACCTCCGGCTGGATCGACGCCCATGTCATCAACGCCGGCGACGGCACCCACCAGCACCCCACCCAGGCCCTGCTGGACGCCTTCACCATGCGCCGCCGCCTGGTCGGCCGCGACACCGGCCTCGGCAAGGACCTGGACGGGCGCCGGATCACGCTCGTCGGCGACATCCTGCACAGCAGGGTCGCCCGCTCCAATGTCGACCTGCTGCACACCCTGGGTGCAGAGGTGACCCTCGTCGCCCCGCCCACCCTGCTGCCCGTCGGCGTCGAGACCTGGCCCTGCGAGGTCTCCTACGACCTCGACTCGACCCTGACCAAGTCCGACGCGGTGATGCTGCTGCGCGTGCAGCGCGAGCGCATGAACGCCGCGTTCTTCCCGACCGAGCGCGAGTACTCCCGCCGCTACGGCCTGGACGGCGACCGCATGGCGAAGATGCCCGACCACGCCATCGTGATGCACCCCGGCCCGATGGTCCGCGGCATGGAGATCACAGCCGAGGTCGCCGACTCCGACCGCTGCACCGCCGTCGAGCAGGTCACCAACGGCGTCTCCATCCGGATGGCCGTCCTGTACCTGCTGCTCGGCGGCAACGAACCCGCCGTCTCCCACGCCCGTCCCACCGAGGAGAAGTAAGAACATGAGCAAGACCCTGATCCGCGGTGCGAAGGTGCTCGGCGGCGAGCCGCAGGACGTGCTGATCGACGGCTCCGTCATCGAGGCGGTCGGCCAGGGCCTGTCCGCCGAGGGCGCCGAGGTCGTCGAGGCCGGCGGCAAGGTGCTGCTGCCCGGCCTGGTCGACCTGCACACCCACCTGCGCGAGCCCGGCCGCGAGGACTCCGAGACCGTCCTGACCGGTACCCGAGCGGCGGCGAGCGGCGGCTACACCAACGTCTTCGCCATGGCCAACACCTTCCCGGTCGCCGACACCGCCGGCGTCGTCGAGCAGGTCTGGCGGCTCGGCAAGGAGTCCGGTTACTGCGACGTGCAGCCCATCGGCGCCGTCACCGTCGGCCTGGAGGGCGGCAAGCTCGCCGAGCTGGGCGCCATGCACGAGTCCGCGGCCGGCGTCACCGTCTTCTCCGACGACGGCAAGTGCGTCCACGACGCCGTGATCATGCGCCGCGCACTGGAGTACGTGAAGGCCTTCGGCGGCGTCGTCGCCCAGCACGCCCAGGAGCCCCGGCTCACCGAGGGCGCCCAGATGAACGAGGGCGTCGTCTCCGCCGAGCTGGGTCTGGGAGGCTGGCCCGCCGTCGCCGAGGAGTCGGTCATCGCCCGGGACGTGCTGCTCGCCGAGCACGTCGGCTCCCGCGTCCACATCTGCCACCTGTCGACGGCCGGCAGCGTCGAGATCGTCCGCTGGGCCAAGTCCCGCGGCATCGACGTCACCGCCGAGGTCACCCCGCACCACCTGCTCCTCACCGACGAGCTGGTCCGGTCCTACAACCCGGTCTACAAGGTCAACCCGCCGCTGCGTACGGAGCGCGACGTGATGGCGCTGCGCGAGGCGCTCGCCGACGGCACGATCGACATCGTCGCCACCGACCACGCCCCGCACCCGCACGAGGACAAGGACTGCGAGTGGGCCGCCGCCGCCATGGGCATGGTCGGCCTGGAGACCGCGCTGTCGGTGGTGCAGGAGACCATGGTGGAAACGGGCCTGCTGGACTGGGCCGGCGTCGCCGACCGGATGTCCTCCAAGCCCGCGCAGATCGGACAGGCCACCGGACACGGCCGTCCCGTCTCGGCCGGTGAGCCCGCCAACCTCACTCTCGTCGACACGGAATACCGTGGTCAGGTGGACCCCGCGGGCTTCGCCTCGCGCAGCCGCAACACCCCCTACGAGGGTCGTGAGCTGCCGGGCCGTGTGACACACACGTGGCTGCGGGGCAAGGCCACGCTCGTCGACGGGAAGCTCACGTGACACCTCTCATCCTGCTGGCCGCCGAGAAGGAATCGGCGGAAGTGACCGACTGGGCCGCCCGCATCGGCTGGGTCATCGGCCTCGGCCTGTTCGTCGCCCTCGTCTACTGGCTGATGCGCGAGGGCTGGAAGTGGCGCAGCACCCTCCAGGGCGACCTGCCGGAGCTGCCCACCGCGCCGGACGCCCCCGGCCCGGCCAGAATGAGCCTGAGCGGCCGGTACCACGGCTCCACCACCGCCGGACAGTGGCTGGACCGCATCGTGGCGCACGGCCTGGGCACCCGAAGCCGGGTCGAGCTGACGCTGACGGACGCGGGACTGGACGTCGTACGCCCCGGCGCGAACGACTTCTTCCTCCCCCTCGCCGCGCTGCGCGAGGCCCGGCTCGACAAGGGCATCGCCGGCAAGGTCCTCACCGAGGGCGGCCTGCTGGTCGTCACCTGGGAGCACGGCGACAAGCTGATCGACTCCGGCTTCCGCTCCGACCACGCGGCCGAGCACAACGCGTGGGTCGAAACACTGAACGACATGATCAACAAGACGGAAACGGAAGGCGCACGATGACGACCTCCACCCGGGGAGCTGTGAAAACTCCCGCCGTACTCGTCCTGGAGGACGGCCGGATCTTCCGCGGCCGTGCCTACGGGGCCGTGGGGGCCACGTTCGGCGAAGCCGTGTTCTCCACCGGTATGACCGGTTACCAGGAGACCCTCACCGACCCGTCGTACCACCGTCAGGTCGTAGTGATGACCGCGCCGCACGTCGGCAACACCGGCGTCAACGACGAGGACATGGAGTCCAGGAAGATCTGGGTCTCCGGCTACGTCGTGCGTGATCCCGCGCGCGTGCCCTCCAACTGGCGCTCGACGCGCACGCTGGACCAGGAGCTGGCCGCCCAGGACGTCGTCGGCATCTGCGGCATCGACACCCGCGCCCTCACCCGCCACCTGCGCGAGCGCGGCGCCATGCGCGTCGGCATCTTCAGCGGTGACGCCGTCCAGGACGACGCCACGCTGCTGGCCCGCGTCAAGGAAGCCCCCGAAATGACCGGTGCCGACCTCTCCGCCGAGGTCGCCACCACCGAGGCGTACGTCGTCCCGGCGATCGGTGAGAAGAAGTACACCGTCGCCGCGATCGACCTCGGCATCAAGGGGATGACTCCGCACCGTATGGCGGAGCGCGGCATAGAGGTGCATGTGCTGCCCGCCACGGCGACCGTGGAGGACGTCTACGCCGTCGACCCCGACGGCGTGTTCTTCTCCAACGGTCCCGGCGACCCCGCCACCGCCGACCATCCGGTCTCGGTCATGCGGGGCGTCCTGGAGCGTGGCACTCCGCTGTTCGGTATCTGTTTCGGCAACCAGATCCTGGGCCGGGCTCTGGGCTTTGGGACTTTCAAGCTGAAGTACGGCCACCGCGGGATCAACCAGCCGGTGCAGGACCGTACGACCGGCAAGGTCGAGGTGACCGCGCACAACCACGGCTTCGCCGTCGACGCCCCGCTCGACGAGGTCTCCGAGACCCCCTACGGCCGCGCCGAGGTCTCCCACGTCTGCCTCAACGACAACGTGGTCGAGGGCCTCCAGCTCCTCGACAGGCCGGCCTTCAGCGTCCAGTACCACCCCGAGGCGGCGGCCGGCCCGCACGACGCCGCCTACCTGTTCGACCGCTTCACGTCTTTGATGAGCACCGCTTCGATGGAGGGCCAGCGTGCCTAAGCGCTCCGATATCCAGTCCGTCCTGGTCATCGGCTCCGGCCCGATCGTCATCGGCCAGGCCGCCGAGTTCGACTACTCCGGTACCCAGGCGTGCCGCGTGCTCAAGGCCGAGGGCCTGCGCGTGATCCTGGTGAACTCCAACCCGGCGACGATCATGACCGACCCGGAGATCGCCGACGCCACCTACGTCGAGCCGATCACCTCCGAGTTCGTCGAGAAGATCATCGCCAAGGAGCGGCCCGACGCGTTGCTGCCCACTCTGGGCGGCCAGACGGCCCTGAACACGGCTATCTCACTGCACGGCAACGGCGTCCTGGACAAGTACGGCGTCGAACTGATCGGCGCCAATGTCGAGGCCATCAACAAGGGCGAGGACCGCGACCTGTTCAAGGAGGTCGTGGAGGAGGTCCGCAAGAAGATCGGCCACGGCGAGTCCGCCCGGTCCTACATCTGCCACTCCATGGACGACGTCCTCAGGGGTGTCGAGGAGCTCGGCGGTTACCCGGTCGTCGTCCGTCCGTCCTTCACCATGGGCGGCGCCGGCTCCGGCTTCGCCCACGACGAGGAGGAGCTGCGCCGCATCGCCGGGCAGGGTCTCACCCTCTCGCCGACCACCGAGGTGCTCCTGGAGGAGTCCATCCTGGGCTGGAAGGAGTACGAGCTGGAGCTGATGCGCGACAAGAACGACAACGTCGTGGTCGTCTGCTCCATCGAGAACTTCGACCCCATGGGCGTCCACACCGGAGACTCGATCACCGTGGCGCCCGCGATGACGCTGACCGACCGCGAGTACCAGGTGCTCCGCGACGTCGGCATCGCGATCATCCGTGAGGTGGGCGTCGACACCGGCGGCTGCAACATCCAGTTCGCGGTGAACCCCGCCGACGGGCGTGTCATCGTCATCGAGATGAACCCGCGCGTGTCGCGTTCCTCGGCGCTGGCCTCCAAGGCGACCGGTTTCCCGATCGCCAAGATCGCCGCGAAGCTGGCCGTGGGCTACACGCTGGACGAGATCCCGAACGACATCACGCGGGAGACCCCGGCCTCCTTCGAGCCGACCCTGGACTACGTGGTCGTCAAGGCACCGCGGTTCGCCTTCGAGAAGTTCCCGAGCGCGGACTCCACGCTGACCACCACGATGAAGTCGGTCGGTGAGGCCATGGCCATCGGCCGCAACTTCACCGAGGCCTTCCAGAAGGCGCTGCGTTCGCTGGAGAAGAAGGGCAGCCAGTTCACGTTCGTCGGTGAGGCGGGCGACAAGAAGGCGCTGCTGGAGGAGGCCGTCCGGCCGACCGACGGGCGGATCAACGCGGTCATGCAGGCCATCCGCGCGGGCGCCACCCCCGAGGAGGTCTTCGAATACACGAAGATCGATCCCTGGTTCGTCGACCAGCTCTTCCTCATCAAGGAGATCGCCGACGAGCTCGCCCAGGCGCCCGAGCTGACCGCCGGCCTGATCGCCGAGGCCAAGCGGCACGGCTTCTCCGACCAGCAGCTCGGCGAGATCCGCGGCCTGCGCGAGGACGTCGTTCGCGAGGTGAGGCACGCGCTCGGTATCCGCCCGGTCTACAAGACGGTCGACACCTGCGCCGCCGAGTTCGCCGCGAAGACGCCGTACTTCTACTCCTCCTACGACGAGGAGAGCGAGGTCGCGCGCCGCGAGAAGCCGGCCGTCATCATCCTGGGCTCCGGCCCCAACCGCATCGGCCAGGGCATCGAGTTCGACTACTCCTGCGTCCACGCCTCCTTCGCGCTGTCGGACGCCGGGTACGAGACCGTGATGGTCAACTGCAACCCGGAGACCGTCTCCACCGACTACGACACCTCCGACCGGCTGTACTTCGAGCCGCTCACGCTGGAGGACGTCCTGGAGATCGTCCACGCGGAGCAGCAGGCCGGCCCGATCGCGGGCGTCATCGTCCAGCTCGGCGGCCAGACCCCGCTGGGCCTGGCCCAGGCGCTCAAGGACAACGGCGTACCGGTCGTCGGCACCCCGCCCGAGGCCATCCACGCCGCCGAGGACCGCGGCGCCTTCGGCCGGGTCCTCGCCGAGGCCGGCCTGCCCGCCCCCAAGCACGGCACCGCCACCACCTTCGCCGGCGCCAAGGCCATCGCCGACGAGATCGGCTACCCGGTCCTGGTACGCCCCTCCTACGTCCTGGGCGGACGCGGCATGGAGATCGTCTACGACGAGACCCGCCTGGAGGCGTACATCGCCGAGTCGACCGAGATCAGCCCGTCCCGCCCGGTCCTGGTCGACCGTTTCCTGGACGACGCGATCGAGATCGACGTCGACGCCCTGTACGACGGCGAGGAGCTGTACCTCGGCGGCGTCATGGAGCACATCGAGGAGGCCGGCATCCACTCCGGCGACTCGGCGTGCGCCCTGCCCCCGATCACGCTCGGCGGCTTCGACATCAAGCGGCTGCGCGCCTCCACCGAGTCCATCGCCAAGGGCGTCGGCGTGCGCGGCCTGATCAACATCCAGTTCGCGCTGGCCGGGGACATCCTCTACGTCCTGGAGGCCAACCCGCGCGCCTCGCGCACCGTCCCCTTCACCTCGAAGGCGACCGCGGTCCCGCTGGCCAAGGCCGCCGCCCGCATCTCGCTGGGCGCCACCATCGCCGAGCTGCGCGCCGAGGGCCTGCTCCCGGCCACCGGCGACGGCGGCGAGCTGCCGCTGGACGCGCCGATCTCCGTCAAGGAGGCCGTGATGCCGTGGTCCCGCTTCCGGGACATCCACGGCCGCGGCGTCGACACGGTCCTCGGCCCGGAGATGCGCTCCACCGGTGAGGTCATGGGCATCGACTCCGTCTTCGGCACCGCGTACGCCAAGTCGCAGGCCGGTGCGTACGGGCCGCTGCCGACCAAGGGGCGGGCGTTCATCTCGGTCGCCAACCGCGACAAGCGCTCGATGATCTTCCCGGCCCGCGAGCTGGTCGCCCACGGCTTCGAACTGCTCGCCACCTCAGGCACCGCCGAGGTCCTCAAGCGCAACGGCATCAACGCCACCGTCGTGCGCAAGCAGTCCGAGGGCACCGGCCCCAACGGTGAGAAGACCATCGTCCAGCTGATCCACGACGGCGAGGTCGACCTCATCGTCAACACCCCCTACGGCACCGGCGGCCGCCTCGACGGCTACGACATCCGCACGGCGGCCGTGGCCCGCTCCGTCCCCTGCCTGACAACGGTCCAGGCACTCGCCGCCGCGGTGCAGGGCATCGACGCCCTCACCCACGGCGACGTGGGCGTGCGCTCACTCCAGGAACACGCCGAATTCCTGATCGCGGCCCGCGACTAGCAGCCCCGAGGGGGACACCGGAAACGGTGTCCCCCTCTTCATGAGCCCCAGAGAGCAGCACAGAGTCTCTGGCGCCACAGAGGCCTCACGAGGACACATGTACAAGATCTTCTTCAAACTCGTCTTCTCCCGCATGGACCCGGAGCAGGCCCACCACCTCGCCTTCCGCTGGATCCGCCGCGCCGTCCGCGTCCCCGTGCTGCGCACCTTCGTCGCCGCCGCGCTCGCGCCGCGCCACAAGGAGCTGCGCACCGAGGCCCTGGGCCTGCGCATGCACGGGCCCTTCGGGCTCGCCGCCGGCTTCGACAAGAACGCGGTCGCCGTCGACGGCATGGCGATGCTCGGCTTCGACCACGTCGAGATCGGCACCGTGACGGGGGAGCCGCAGCCCGGCAACCCCAAGAAGCGGCTGTTCCGGCTCGTGGCCGACCGGGCGCTGATCAACCGCATGGGCTTCAACAACGACGGCTCGCTGACCGTCGCCGCCCGCCTGGCCTCCCGTACGGCCGTCTTCCGGACCGTCGTCGGCGTCAACATCGGCAAGACGAAGGTCGTCCCGGAGGAGGAGGCCGTCGGCGACTACGTGAAGTCCGCCGAACGGCTGGCCCCGCACGCCGACTACCTCGTCGTCAACGTCTCCTCCCCGAACACGCCCGGCCTGCGCAACCTCCAGGCCACCGAGGCGCTGCGTCCGCTGCTGACCGCGGTCCGCGAGGCCGCCGACCGCGCGGTCACCGCGCGGCGCGTCCCCCTCCTGGTGAAGATCGCGCCGGACCTCGCCGACGAGGACGTCGACGCCGTCGCCGACCTGGCCGTGGAGCTGGGTCTGGACGGGATCATCGCCACCAACACCACCATCGCGCGCGAGGGACTCGGCCTGACGTCCTCGCCGGCTCTCGTTCAGGAGACCGGCGGTCTGTCCGGCGCGCCCCTCAAGGCGCGCTCCCTGGAGGTGCTGCGCCGCCTCTACGCGCGCGTGGGCGACCGGATCACCCTGGTGGGCGTCGGCGGCGTCGAGACCGCCGAGGACGCCTGGCAGCGCATCCTCGCCGGAGCCACGCTGGTGCAGGGCTACAGCGGGTTCATCTACGCGGGGCCCTTCTGGAGCCGCGCCGTCCACAAGGGCCTCGCCGCGCGCCTGCGGCAGAGCCCCCACGCCACCCTCGCCGACGCGGTCGGCGCCGATGTGAGGAAGCCCCGATGACCAGCACGACGGCCCTCGGGCCCTTCGGCGCCCGGCTGCGCCGCGCGATGGACGAGCGCGGCCCGCTGTGCGTCGGCATCGACCCGCACGCCTCCCTGCTCGCCGAGTGGGGCCTGGACGACGACGTGGCGGGCCTGGAGCGCTTCAGCCGTACCGTCGTCGAGGCGGTGGCCGACCGGGTCGCCGTCCTCAAGCCGCAGAGCGCCTTTTTCGAGCGCTTCGGATCGCGCGGGGTCGCCGTCCTGGAGAAGTCGGTCGAAGAGGCGCGGGCGGCCGGCGCGCTGGTCGTCATGGATGCCAAGCGCGGGGACATCGGCTCGACCATGGCCGCGTACGCCGAGTCCTTCCTGCGCGAGGGCGCCCCGCTGTTCTCGGACGCGCTCACCGTCTCGCCGTACCTGGGCTACGGCTCCCTGAAGCCGGCCGTCGACATGGCGCGCGGGAGTGGCGCGGGCCTGTTCGTGCTGGCGTTGACCTCCAACCCGGAGGGCGGCGAGGTCCAGCACGCGGTCCGGGCCGACGGACGCGGCGTCGGTGCGACGATGCTGGCGCACCTGGCCGCCGAGAACGTGGAGGAGGCGCCGCTGGGCTCCTTCGGCGCGGTGGTCGGCGCCACCCTCGGCGACCTGTCGTCCTACGACCTGGACATCAACGGCCCGATCCTGGCACCGGGCATCGGCGCGCAGGGAGCCACCCCGGCGGATCTGCCTCGGGTCTTCGGCGCCGCGGTGCGCAACGTCGTTCCCAACGTCAGTCGGGGTGTTCTGCGTCACGGTCCCGACGAGGCCGCGTTGCGGAGGGCCGCGGACCGCTTCGCGGAGGAGATCAGGACCGCGGTCACGGCGGCCTGATACTTATTACATCCTCAAATCCGAGGCGATATGTCCCAAATGTCGGGCCTGGTGGAGGCTGACCAGGACTTTTCCGCTGTTCTCGCTGACTCTGGCGGACATGACCGCTAGTCTCCGACAGGAGTCAACGGGCGAGCGTGTTGCTCGTGGCTCCCCAGGTGTGGGGCGACTAGGTTCCTCACCGGTCCGTATCCGACAGTTCGACATCCGAGGTGACGTAGGCGTGGCTCTTCCGCCCCTTACCCCTGAACAGCGCGCAGCCGCGCTCGAAAAGGCCGCCGCGGCTCGCCGGGAGCGGGCCGAGGTCAAGAATCGACTCAAGCACTCCGGCGCCTCCCTCCAAGAGGTCATCAAGCAGGGCCAGGAGAACGACGTCATCGGCAAGATGAAGGTCTCCGCCCTTCTCGAGTCCCTGCCGGGCGTGGGCAAGGTCCGCGCCAAGCAGATCATGGAGCGACTGGGTATCTCCGAGAGCCGCCGCGTGCGTGGGCTCGGTTCCAACCAGATCGCCTCCTTGGAGCGCGAGTTCGGCAGCACCGGCAGCTGAGTCCGGAGCACTCCGGGATTGCTGGAATAATCGCTGCATGGCTGCAACACCCCGGGGGACGTCCCCCGTACCCCCGGACGCACGTCCGCGGCTGACCGTGCTCTCCGGCCCCTCAGGGGTCGGTAAGAGCACGGTCGTCGCCCATATGCGCAAGGAACACCCCGAGGTCTGGCTCTCGGTCTCGGCGACGACCCGCAGGCCCCGCCCCGGCGAGCAGCACGGTGTCCACTACTTCTTCGTCACCGACGAGGAGATGGACAAGCTGATCGCCAACGGCGAGCTGCTGGAGTGGGCCGAGTTCGCCGGCAACCGCTACGGCACGCCGCGCGCGGCCGTACTGGAACGCCTGGAGGGCGGTGAGCCGGTGCTCCTGGAGATCGACCTGCAGGGTGCGCGGCAGGTCCGCGAGTCCATGCCCGAGGCCCAGCTGGTGTTCCTGGCCCCGCCCTCCTGGGAGGAGCTGGTGCGCAGGCTCACCGGCCGGGGCACCGAGCCGCCGGAGGTGATCGAACGCCGCCTCGTCGCCGCCAAGGTCGAGCTGGCGGCCGAGCCGGAGTTCGACCAGACCCTGGTCAACACTTCCGTCGAGGATGTGGCGCGTGAGCTGCTAGCCTTGACGAACGTCGTGTGATAGCGACCGATCGGTCGGCCGATCACCGGGTTCCTCGGAGGATGCCCCGACCTTCAGGTCGGGGAGGAACAGGAATCCTGCGGAGCAGGGTAGGAGGCGGGATTTCGCCTCCGGGGCGAAACACCGTCCGCCTGACCGGGTAGGCTGAGCGCCGTGCGTTGCGAGAACCAAGCGCGTACGTCGTGCTGATCGAGAGCCAGGACAGCACATGCACCTCCGAGCTTTGCTGTACAAACCGGGCTGGTTTCAACCCGGCTGGTGTTGATCGTGGAAGCCCTGTCGGGTTGCTGACCCGCAGGCGGCGTGAGCCAGGAATCCCCCTGCTTCGGCTGGGGGAGGATTCAATCGACTGAATCTTTCCCATCCATCGGAAGGTAGAGCGTGTCCTCTTCCATCTCCGCGCCCGAGGGCATCATCAACCCGCCGATCGACGAGCTCCTCGAGGCCACGGACTCGAAGTACAGCCTCGTGATCTACGCGGCCAAGCGGGCCCGCCAGATCAACGCGTACTACTCGCAGCTCGGTGAAGGCCTCCTCGAGTACGTCGGTCCTCTCGTCGACACCCACGTCCACGAGAAGCCGCTCTCGATCGCCCTGCGCGAGATCAACGCGGGGCTGCTGACCTCCGAGGCCATCGACGGTCCGGCGCAGTAGTACCAGCAACAACGGCGGTAGTATCTTCAGCCTGAAGCTGACTTTTCCACAGGCCCGGCAGAGCGACTGCCGGGCCTGTGGTGTGTGATGGGTCGAACGCGTTTTCCGAGTCGGGGAGAGACGGTGGACAAACCCAAGGTCGTTCTGGGGGTCAGCGGCGGTATCGCCGCGTACAAGGCCTGTGAGCTGTTGCGCAGATTCACCGAGTCGGGGCACGAGGTCCGGGTCGTCCCCACCGCCTCCGCGCTGCACTTCGTCGGGGCCGCCACCTGGTCCGCCCTCTCCGGCCACCCCGTGGCGACCGAGGTGTGGGACGACGTCCACGAGGTTCCGCACGTGCGCATCGGCCAGCACGCCGACCTGGTCGTCGTCGCCCCGGCCACCGCCGACATGCTCGCCAAGGCGGCCCACGGCCTCGCCGACGACCTCCTCACCAACACGCTGCTCACGGCCCGCTGCCCGGTCGTCTTCGCCCCCGCCATGCACACCGAGATGTGGGAGCACGCGGCCACCCAGGAGAACGTGGCGACGCTGCGCCGCCGCGGCGCGGTCGTCGTGGAGCCCGCCGTCGGCCGCCTCACCGGTGTCGACACCGGCAAGGGCCGGCTGCCCGACCCGGGCGAGATCTTCGAGGTCTGCCGCCGGATACTCGCCCGCGGCGCGGCCGAGCCCGACCTCACCGGACGGCACGTCGTCGTCAGCGCGGGCGGCACCCGGGAGCCCCTCGACCCGGTCCGCTTCCTCGGCAACCGCTCCTCCGGCAAGCAGGGCTACGCCCTCGCACGCACCGCCGCCGCCCGGGGCGCCCGCGTCACGCTGGTCGCGGCGAACGCGTCGCTGCCGGACCCGGCCGGCGTGGACGTGGTCCCGGTGGGCACGGCCGTGGAGCTGCGCGAGGCGATGCTGCGCGCCGCGGCGGACGCCGACGCCGTCGTCATGGCCGCCGCGGTCGCGGACTTCCGGCCCGCGGCGTACGCCGCCGGGAAGATAAAGAAGAAGGACGACCAGGAGCCCGCGCCGATCACCCTGGTGCGCAACCCGGACATCCTCGCGGAGATCTCCGCCGACCGGGCCCGTGCCGGTCAGGTGATCGTGGGCTTCGCCGCCGAGACCGACGACGTCCTCACCAACGGCCGGGCCAAGCTCAAGCGCAAGGGCTGCGACCTCCTCGTGGTCAACGAGGTCGGGGAGCGCAAGACCTTCGGATCCGAGGAGAACGAGGCCGTCGTCCTCGGCGCCGACGGCAGCGAGACCCCGGTGGCGCACGGCCCGAAGGAAGCGTTGGCCGAAACCGTGTGGGACCTTGTGGCCGAACGGCTCGGCTGAACGACTCCATCACTTGAACCCGGCTCGTGAACCCCACGCATTCGAGCGTGGCGGGTCTGGCCAAGGAAGCTCTGTTCCGGGCAGAATGCCCGTGCCGCAGGTCACAGCCCTCCCGAGAGCTGAGACGGGTGGGCCCGCGGCGGAGTGCGACCGATAAACTGTTCTCGGACGTCGCCGGGTGCAGCTCCCCGTGCCGTCCACCAATGATCAGCCAGCAGCCGCTGCAACCCCAGGGAGCGTTGTGTCCCGTCGCTTGTTCACCTCGGAGTCCGTGACCGAGGGTCACCCCGACAAGATCGCTGACCAGATCAGCGACACCATTCTCGATGCACTTCTGCGTGAGGACCCGACCTCCCGGGTCGCCGTCGAAACCCTGATCACCACCGGCCTGGTGCACGTGGCCGGTGAGGTCACGACCAAGGCCTACGCGGACATCGCCACGCTGGTCCGCGGCAAGATCCTGGAGATCGGCTACGACTCCTCGAAGAAGGGCTTCGACGGCGCCTCCTGCGGTGTCTCGGTCTCGATCGGCGCGCAGTCCCCGGACATCGCGCAGGGCGTCGACACGGCGTACGAGAACCGGGTCGAGGGCGACGACGACGAGCTGGACCGGCAGGGCGCCGGTGACCAGGGCCTGATGTTCGGCTACGCGTCCGACGAGACGCCGACCCTCATGCCGCTGCCGGTCTTCCTGGCGCACCGGCTGTCCAAGCGCCTGTCGGACGTCCGCAAGAACGGCACGATCCCCTACCTGCGCCCGGACGGCAAGACGCAGGTCACCATCGAGTACGACGGCGACAAGGCCGTCCGCCTCGACACGGTCGTCGTCTCCTCCCAGCACGCGAGCGACATCGACCTGGAGTCCTTGCTCGCTCCCGACATCAAGGAATTCGTCGTCGAGCCGGAGCTGAAGGCGCTGCTCGAGGACGGCATCAAGCTCGACACGGAGAACTACCGCCTCCTGGTGAACCCGACCGGCCGCTTCGAGATCGGCGGCCCGATGGGCGACGCCGGCCTGACCGGCCGCAAGATCATCATCGACACCTACGGCGGCATGGCCCGCCACGGCGGCGGCGCCTTCTCCGGCAAGGACCCGTCCAAGGTCGACCGCTCCGCCGCCTACGCGATGCGCTGGGTCGCCAAGAACGTCGTCGCCGCGGGCCTCGCCGCCCGCTGCGAGGTCCAGGTCGCCTACGCCATCGGCAAGGCCGAGCCGGTGGGCCTCTTCGTGGAGACCTTCGGCACCGCCAAGATCGACACCGAGAAGATCGAGAAGGCGATCGACGAGGTCTTCGACCTCCGCCCGGCCGCCATCATCCGCGACCTCGACCTGCTCCGACCGATCTACGCCCAGACCGCGGCGTACGGCCACTTCGGCCGTGAGCTGCCCGAATTCACCTGGGAGCGCACCGACCGCGTCGACGCGCTGCGGCAGGCGGCGGGGCTGTAGGGCACCCGAGCCCCCGACGGCACGTCACGAGGCCCGGTGTTCCCCGGTGGGGACGCCGGGCCTCAGCGTGTCCGCGGGCGGGCAGGCGGGGCGGGCAGGCGGGCAGGCGGGGCGGGCAGGCAGGCACCCGGCGCGGGGGTGCGCGCCCGGGCACCGTCGTTTGTCAGTGGTCTTTGGTAGGAATGCAGGCGTGAGCAGCGAGGACGAACCGGCGGAGGGTGGCGCTCAGGACGCGCCGCCCGAGCAGCTCGCGCTCATCCGGGAGAGCGTGCGCAGGGCCAGGACGCCACGGGCGAAGCCGCGGACCTGGCGCGGAGCCGCGCTCGCCAAGGAGCTGCCCGTCGCCCGGGTCCTGGTCGACAAGGGCGTCCTCCACCTCGACCGGTACTTCGACTACGCGGTGCCCGAGGAGCTCGACGCCGACGCCCAGCCCGGCGTTCGGGTGCGGGTGCGGTTCGGGGCCGGCCGGCACCGCGTGCGGGACGGGCGGCGCGAGGGCGGGGGGCTCATCGACGGGTTCCTCGTCGAGCGGCTCGCCGAGTCCGACTACTCGGGGCCGCTGGCCGCGCTGGCGCAGGTCGTCTCGCCGGAGCGGGTGCTGGACGAGGAACTGCTGGGACTCGTGCGGGCGGTCGCCGACCGCTACGCGGGCAGCGTCGCCGACGTGCTCCAGCTCGCGGTACCGCCGCGCAACGCACGCGCCGAGAAGCGGACGTCACCCGAGCCGCTGCCGGCGCCGCCGGTGCCCGAACCGGGGACCTGGACGCGGTACGAGCAAGGAGCCGCGTTCGTGGCGGCGCTCGCCTCGGGGGGCGCGCCGCGTGCGGTGTGGAACGCGTTGCCCGGCCCCCGGTGGAGCGAGGAGCTGGCGCGGGCCGTGGCGGCGACGCTGGCCTCCGGCCGCGGCGCGCTCGTCGTCCTGCCGGACGGGCGGGCCGTCGCCCGCGCCGACGCGGCGCTGACCGCCCTGCTGGGGAAGGGACGGCACGCGGTGCTCACCGCCGACGCCGGGCCCGAGAAACGGTACGCGCAGTGGCTCGCGGTACGCCGGGGAGCCGTACGGGCCGCCATCGGGACCCGGGCGGCCATGTTCGCGCCGGTGCGGGACCTCGGGCTGGTCGCACTCTGGGACGACGGTGACGACAGCCACAGCGAACCGCACGCGCCGCAGCCCCACGCGCGCGAGGTACTGCTGCTGCGTGCCGCCCAGGACAGGTGCGCCTTCCTGCTGGGCGGCTGGAACTGCACCGTGGAGGCCGCCCAGCTGGTGGAGACGGGCTGGGCCCGGCCGCTGGTCGCCACGCGGGAGCAGGTGCGGTCCGTCGCCCCGCTCGTGCGGACCGTGGGTGACCAGGATCTGGCTCGGGACGAGGCCGCCCGGGCCGCCCGGCTGCCGACCCTCGCCTGGCAGGTCGTCCGGGACGGGCTGCGACAGGGGCCGGTGCTCGTGCAGGTGCCCCGGCGGGGCTACGTACCGAGAATGGCGTGCGCCGCGTGCCGCACGCCCGCGCGGTGCCGGGACTGCTCCGGGCCGCTGGAGGGCCAGGAGGCACGGTCCGCGCTGCGGTGCGGATGGTGCGGTCGCCAGGAGGGCGACTGGCACTGCCCGGAGTGCGGGGCCTTCCGGCTGCGCGCGCAGATCGTGGGAGCGCGGCGCACCGCCGAGGAACTGGGGCGCGCCTTCCCGGCGGTGCCGGTGCGCACCTCCGGGCGCGAGCATGTGCTGGACACCGTGTCCGAGGCCCCGGCGCTGGTCGTGAGCACCCCGGGCGCCGAACCCGTCGCCGAGGGTGGCTACGCGGCCGCCCTGCTGCTCGACGGCTGGGCGATGCTCGGCCGGCCCGACCTGCGCGCCGGCGAGGACGCGCTGCGGCGCTGGCTGGCCGCCGCCGCCCTGGTGCGCCCGCAGAGCGCCGGAGGCACGGTCGTCGCGGTCGCCGAGCCGACCCTGCGGCCGGTGCAGGCACTGGTGCGCTGGGACCCCGTCGGCCATGCGGTGCGGGAACTGGCCGAGCGGGGCGAGCTGGGCTTCCCGCCGGTGTCGCGGATGGCGGCCGTGGCGGGACCGGCGGAGGCGGTGACCGGGTTCCTCCGCGCCGTCGAGCTGCCGCCCGAGGCCGAGGTGCTCGGCCCGGTGCCGCTGCCGGTCACGGCCGCGGGGCGTCCGCGACGGGTGGGCGCGCCGCCGCCCGGGGAGCACTGGGAGCGGGCGCTGGTCCGGGTGCCCCCGGGGCGCGGGGCGGCATTGGCCGGTGCGCTGAAGGCCGCCCAGGCGGCGCGCATGGCCCGGGGGAGCGACGGGGCGGTGTGGGTACGGATCGATCCGCCCGACATCGGATGACCTCGGGTGACCTCGAGTGGCATCAGGTGTCATCGGGTGAGAGGGGTGGTGCGCGGAGGCGTACACGGGGAAGCCCGCTGTCGTCCCGTGCGCACCGGGAGGACAGCGGGCGGGGGGAGTCCTTGTGGCCGTCGCCGTGGTCAGCCGTTGCGGACCGTCGTTGTGTCAGCCGTTGCGCGGGCCGGGGAAGGCGGTCGGCCGAACGTCGTCGCGCAGGGCCGGACTGCCCGCCGTCGGCTGAGTCGGCATGGAACGGGCCGCCGGGACTGTGGGCACGGCGGGGAGGCCGGAGCCCACGTTGACCGGGCGGGTGTCCGTGGGCTCCGGTGCGTGCTCGGGGGCCTCGGCGGTGGCCGCGGCCTGGGCCGCGGCGCGGCGCGAGCCGTATCGGCGGTGCACCGCCTGCTTGGTGACGCCGAGCGCGGAGCCCACCGCGTCCCACGAGAAGCCGAGCGAACGGTCGAAGTCCACGGCGGCCGTGACCAGGGTTTCGACACTGTCCCGCAGTTCCTGGGCGAGACGGACCGTCGGGGCGGGAGCACGTCCGTAGACGACGAAACCCGCGGAGGGGCCGGAGCGGCGCGGACGGTAGACGTTGCCCAGCTGGGCGGTGAGGGTGCGCAGTGCGTCCACCTGCCGGCGGACCCGCTCGATGTCCCGCACCAGCAAGTGCAGGCTGGCCCGAGCCTGGGCGTCGTGGGTTGCGTGGTCGGCCATGAACAAGCCTCTCGAACCGGCGTTGAAAGGAATCGGGCCGCGCAGGCGGCTCGGTGGTCAACTCTTTCTTGACCAACGCGTGGGCGCTCCGCTGGTCACGGGGTGGGGGCGTGCGGGTGCGCGCGTGCGCCCCTCGGCCCTCGGACTTCGGCCTCGGGGCTCAGCCTCCCGCACACCACCCGTCTCCAGTCGGTCGGGAGGCGGGCGTCCGCCGTCGTGGTGCTGCGCCGGCGGCGGCCTTTCGTCGCGTTCCGGCTCGTAGACTGGTGAGTCGCCCGTGTCCGCCCTCGCCCGAGAGGCCCGCCCCACCCATGAAGCTCGTCTTCGCCGGTACCCCCGAGGTCGCCGTTCCCGCCCTGGACGCCCTGATCGCCTCCGAGCGCCACGAGGTGGCCGCCGTCGTCACGCGGCCCGATGCCCCGGCCGGGCGCGGGCGCCGGCTGGTCGCCTCTCCCGTGGCCGAGCGGGCTCAGGAGGCCGGGATCGAGGTGCTCAGGCCCGCGAAGCCGCGCGACCCCGAGTTCCTGGAGCGGCTGCGCGAGATCGCGCCCGACTGCTGCCCCGTCGTCGCCTACGGAGCCCTGCTGCCCCGCGTCGCCCTGGACGTCCCCGCCCGCGGCTGGGTCAACCTGCACTTCTCGCTGCTGCCCGCGTGGCGCGGCGCCGCCCCCGTGCAGCACGCGCTCATGGCGGGCGACGAGATCACCGGCGCGTCCACCTTCCTGATCGAGGAGGGCCTCGACTCCGGTCCCGTCTACGGGACGGTGACCGAGACCATCCGCCCCACCGACACCAGCGGCGACCTGCTGACCCGCCTCGCCCTCGCCGGTGCCGGGCTGCTCGCCGCCACCATGGACGGCATCGAGGACGGCAGCCTGAAGGCCGTACCGCAGCCTGCCGAGGGCGTCACCCTCGCCCCGAAGATCGCCGTCGAGGACGCCCGGGTCGACTGGGCCGCCCCGGCGCTGCGCGTGGACCGGGTGGTGCGCGGCTGTACCCCGGCCCCCGGGGCCTGGACCACCTTCCGGGGCGAGCGGCTCAAGCTCGTGCAGGCCCACCCCGTGCCCGACCGGACGGATCTCGCCCCGGGCCGGCTCGCCGCCGGCAAGAACGACGTGTGCGTCGGCACCGGCTCGTACGCGGTCGAGCTGCTGTGGGTGCAGGCCCAGGGCAAGAAGCCGATGAGGGCCGCGGACTGGGCGCGCGGCGCGCGGATCACCGAGGGCGAGTCACTCGGCGGCTGACCTCGCCTCCGCATCACCCGCTCACCGGCCCGGCGTACGCTGGTGAGCGCACTTCACACGTCGCACTCCACACGTACGTCACCCCACACCCGGAGCACCTTTTTCGTGAGCGAGCAGCCTCGTCGTCCCCGCAAGCCGGGCAAGCCGTACCGCAGGCCCCAGAAGGACCCCGTCCGCCTCCTCGCCTTCGAGGCGCTCAGGGCCGTGGACGAGCGGGACGCGTACGCCAACCTGGTCCTGCCCCCGTTGCTGCGCAAGGCGCGGGAGGAGGAGGGGCCCCATAAGTTCGACGCCCGCGACGCGGCTCTCGCGACCGAGCTGGTGTACGGGACGCTTCGCAGGCAGGGGACGTACGACGCGGTCATCGCCGACTGCGTCGACCGGCCGCTGCGGGAGGTCGACCCGCCGGTGCTGGACGTGCTCAGCCTCGGTGTCCACCAGTTGCTCGGGACCCGGATCCCGAGCCACGCCGCGGTGTCCGCCTCCGTGGAGCTGGCGCGGGTCGTGCTCGGCGACGGGCGGGCCAAGTTCGTCAACGCCGTGCTGCGCAAGGTCGCGCGGGACGACCTCGACGGGTGGCTGGAGCGGGTCGCCCCGCCCTACGACGAGGACCCCGAGGACCACCTCTCCGTCGTGCACTCGCACCCGCGCTGGGTCGTCTCCGCGCTGTGGGACTCGCTCGGCGGCGGCCGGGCCGGCATCGAGGAACTGCTGGCCGCCGACAACGAGCGGCCCGAGGTGACCCTGGTCGCCCGCCCCGGACGGGCCACGGCCGAGGAGCTGCTGGGCGAGGAGGCCGCCGTACCGGGCCGCTGGTCGCCGTACGCCGTGCGACTGAGCGAGGGCGGCGAGCCCGGGGCTGTCGAGGCCGTACGGGAGAACCGGGCCGGCGTGCAGGACGAGGGCAGTCAGCTCGTCGCGCTCGCGCTGGCGAACGCGCCCCTGGACGGGCCGGACCGGCGCTGGCTGGACGGATGTGCCGGGCCGGGCGGCAAGGCCGCGCTCCTCGGCGCGCTGGCCGCCGAGCGGGGTGCCTTCCTGCTCGCCTCCGAGAAGCAGCCGCACCGGGCCGGTCTTGTGGCCAGGGCGCTGGACGGGAATCCGGGGCCGTACCAGGTGATCGCGGCCGACGGGACCCGACCGGCGTGGCGGCCGGGCGGCTTCGACCGCGTCCTGGTCGACGTGCCGTGCACCGGACTCGGCGCCCTGCGCCGCCGCCCCGAGGCGCGCTGGCGGCGCCGTCCCGAGGACCTGGACGGATTCGCCCCGCTCCAGCGCGGGCTGCTGCGCAGCGCTCTGGAGGCCGTACGGGTCGGCGGCGTCGTGGGCTACGCGACCTGCTCCCCGCATCTTGCCGAGACCCGGGCCGTCGTCACCGACGTGCTCAAGCAGTTCCCCGACACCGAACTGCTCGATGCCCGGCCGCTGCTGCCCGGCGTACCGGACCTGGGCGACGGACCCGACATCCAGCTGTGGCCGCATCTGCACGGCACCGACGCCATGTATCTGGCACTCGTCCGCCGGACCGGGTGATGGGGTGACGGGGTGACGGGCGTGGGGCGTCGGGTGGCGGTCGTCGGACGATGTTCGTCGGACGGCGAGTCCCAGTAGATCCCTGGGGCGGACGGTCAGCCCCGGTTCACCTTGACACGCTCCCCGCCCGCCAGCTCCGGTGTCAGGTCCACCTGGACCTGATGGGTGGTCTGATGGTCGACGCTGCCGCCGAGTTCGGCCGTCACCACGCCGATCCGGACGCCGCCGCGGCCGCTGCCGGCGCGGTGGACCTGCACGGTGAAGGTCAGGCTCACGTTCTCCACGGTGAAGCCGAGGGCCCGGCCCGCCGCCTCGGCGCGGGCCTCCTCCAGCTCGCCCCGGACCTGACGGATCACCTCGGCCAGCCCCACGAACCCCGATTCGTTCGTCAATTCTCCTCCGTACAAGGCTCGTTCACCTCTTGTCGTACCAGTATGCGACAGGAGTGCACGCCCGTATAGTTTTGTCCATGGCTGCTGGCGGGGGAGTCCAGGCCGCCTCGTTGATGCGCACGCCGAGCTGGGCGGTGCGGATCCGGGGAGCGGACGGCGAGATCGCGGGGGCCGGCATTCTGCTGAGCCCCGACCAGGTGCTCACCTGTGCCCATGTGGTGGACCGCGCGGCGGCCACGATCACCGCGGAGTTCGTCGGCGCGGCCGAGTGCGATGTGCCCGCGATTCCCGCCCGGGTGGACGGTGACGCCTACGTGCCGGAAACGCGGGACGCCGACGGCGACCCCGGCGGGGACGTGGCGCTGCTGCGGCTGGAGCGGCCCCGGCCCGCGGAGGAGGCGGTACGGCTGCGCCGGCTGTCCACGTCCAACCGCGACGTGCGGATGTACGGCTTCCCGTACGACCACAACGGCGGCGTCTGGTTCCGTGCCACCGTCGTCGGTGGCTGCGGACGCGACGGACAGGTGCAGCTGAGCCCGGCCACCCCCGGTGAACTGGCCAGCGCCGGATGCAGCGGCGCGGGCGTCGCCGACAACGTGACCGGCGAGGTCATCGGCATGGTGCTCAGCGGTCAGCAGGATCAGCACGGCAACCGGTTCTCCTTCATGAGTCCCGCCGAGACCATCGCCGGTCACCTGCGTCAGGTCAAAGCCCGCACCTCGGGGCTCAGCGCCGTCGACCCCGAACTGCGGTCCACCGGCGACGACGCCTCTCAGGGCCTGCTCGACGAGCCGTTCGCCCAGCGCCTCGCGGCCTGGCTGCGCGACGACGGCAGCCAGGTGAAGATCAGCGTCGTCCGGCGGGACGACGCCGTGCGCGACGCCACCCTGCGCCGAGCCATCACCCTCGCCGACCGTGAGTTACGCACCCCGGTCTCCGTCAGCCGCGCCGCCCAGGACCCGCCCGGCACGGTCCCGTCGGCCGGCGGTCACGACCTCGCCGTGCACGCGGGCGGGCGGACCTCCGCCTGGATCGCCGAGCGGATCGCCTCACGCGTGGGGCTGTGGCAGCATTCGGACGAATCCCCTCTCGACCGCATCCGGGCCGCGAAGGCCACCCTCAATCTGGTCGTCGTCGGCGTCGACGAGGCGCTCGACCCGCTCGCCCTGCTGGACCTGCTGGACGCCCTGCGTGCCGGGGGAAGCCGCCTGCTGCTGGTCTTCCGCACGGACGGCGACGGCCACCGCCGCGCTCGTGACCAGCTGCTGACCCGGCCCGCGCAGGAGCGCCGTACCCGGCTCGTCGAGCGGCTGAAGGAAATCACCGGACCGCTCGCCAAGGCCCTGCACGAACGCCGCGCGGCCGTGGTGCCGGAGGGCGTGCGGCCCTTCGACGCGGAACTGGTGGCCGCGCACGCCGCACTCGCCGACCTGCTGCGTGTGCGGGACCCGGCCCCCGGCCACGGCCCGGACCTGGGCCGGTACGAGCGGCTGGCCGACCGGGTCGCCGCCCGGCTGATGACGAGCGTGGGACGGCTCGACCGGCTCCGCGACCGCCGCGACGAACTCACCGGGCGCCTGCGCAGCTATCACGTCCTGCACCAGCACGCCACGCGGGGCGCGGAGGACATGGCGGTGGACGCCCTCTACCTCCGGGCCCACGACCTGCTCCGGGCAAGGCCGTGCGACGTGCGCGCGGCGGAAGCGGCGGTGGAGGCGTACACCCGCCGCGTCGACGACCATGGCGGAGGAGACGCGCGATGACGCCGGAACCGAGGACACCGAGGACGCCTGAAAGAGGGACACCTGACGATCCGACGGTCCGACGGGGGACCCGGCATGAGTGAGACGGTCTGCGTCAGACCCGACTGCGAGGGCGGCCACATCATGGTCACCGGCTTCTGCGACACCTGCTTCCGCCGCCCCCTAGTCCGCGAGCCCTCCCCGGCACGGTCCGCCACCGCGCCCGCCACCGAGCCGGTGGGCTCCACCGAACCGGCACCACCGGAACCATCCGCACCGCCCGCCCAGCGCGCCGCCGCAGCGACCGGTGGTGAGCTGGACCGCGACGGGCTGCTGCTCCTGCCCCACCTGCCCTCGCCCGATCCGTCCGAGACCGCCGACACCACCGCCCGTCCCCCCACCGGCGGCCGGCGCTGCGGGGTCGACAACTGCGCCGGCACCATCGGTGTCTCGTACGACGACGGCCCCGCGCCCGACCACGGGTACTGCCCGGCGTGCGGCACGGAGTACTCCTTCCGGCCGAGACTGCGTCCCGGCGACCGGGTCGGCGGCCACTACGAGGTGCTCGGCTACCTCGCGGTCGGCGGCCACGGCTGGGTCTACCTTGCCGAGGACACCCGGGTGCCCGGTCTGCACGTGGTCCTCAAGGGAGTGATCAACTCCGGCGATGCCATGGCCCGGCGGGCCGCCGTCGAGGAGCGCCGCTCGCTCACCACGCTGCACCACCGGGACATCGTCCGCATCGTCACCCACGTCCAGCACCAGGCGCCCGGCGATGCCGAACCGACCGGCTACATCGTGATGGAGTACGTCGGCGGCCGTTCCCTCGCCTGGATACGGTTCGCCCCCGAGGAGGAGCTGGTCCGGCTGTTCGGAGCCGGCGGATTCCAGTTCGGGCACGTCATCACGTACGGCTGCAAGATCCTCGGCGCCCTGGAGTACCTGCACGACCAGGGCCTGCTCTACTGCGACATGAAGCCCGAGAACGTGATCCACTACGGCCGTGAGATCAAGGTCATAGACCTGGGGGCCATCCGCCGGACCGACGACCGTTCCTCCGGGCTCGTCCACACTCACGGCTACTCCCCACCGAAGAGGGAACGCGACGAACGCGGCTTCCACGTCGACAGCGACCTGTACACCGTCGGCCGGACCCTGAAGGTGCTGGCCGAGCGTGCCTCCCCGCCCGCCGGGCTGGCCGCCCGCTCCTTCGACGCGCTGGTCCGCCGTGCCACCCACACCGAGCCCGCCGCCCGGTTCCGCTCCGCGGCGGAGATGTCCCGCCAGCTGTGGGAGGTGCTGCGCGAGCACCAGGCGCTCGGCGGGAACGAACCGTACCCGGAGCGCTCCACCCGGTTCGAGCCGACCGCCTCGGTCTTCGGCGCCGCCCTCGGCACGGTCCCGGCGCTTGGGCGGTGGACGCGCGGCGACGGCACCGGGGCGCCGGAGCTGCCGGCCGGCACCCCGGACCCCCGGGCGACGGCCCGCGCGCTGCCGGTCCCGCTCCCCGACGCCTCGGACCAGGCGGCCGTACTGCTCGGCGGACTCGCCGCCGACACCCCCGACCGCATCGCCGAACGAGCGGAGGGCGACCCCGCGCTGCGCACCGTGGAGACCGCGCTGTGGCTGTGCCGCGCCTACCTGGAAGCCGGGGACGCCGCGCGGGCCGAAGCATGGGTGGCCCGGGCCAAGGGGAGGAGCGGCGACTACGACTGGCGGATCTTTTGGCACCAGGGCCTGGTCCGGCTCGTGCACGGCGCGGTGAAGGAGGCACAGGACGAGTTCGCCGCCACCTACGCCGCGCTGCCCGGGGAGGTGGCGCCGAAACTGGCTCTCGGATACTGCGCCGAATACCTGGCCGAGCGGCTGCGTGAACCCGGCGTACGGGAGGCCCCCGCACCCGAGCCGGTGCTGCGCGACCCCGCCGCACGGAAGGCAGGTCCGGCGGACGCCGGGGCGGCGCCGGACCGGATCCGGAGCGCCGGGCAGCAGCAGGCCGGGCGGGCGCGCGCCCGCGAGCTGCAGGCCGAGGAGTACTACGAGGCCGTCCGGCGGCGCGATCCGACCCAGGGCAGCGCCGCCTTCGGACTGGCCCGCATCAGGCTGCGCCGTGGCGGCCGGAGCCAGGCCGTGGCCGTACTGGACGAGGTGCCGACCACCTCCCGGCACTACGACGCCGCGCGCATCGCCGCGGTGCGGGTGCTGGCCGGCCGGCTGCCCGGCGGGCCGGGACCGCGCGCCGCCGAGCTGAGCGAGGCCGCCGAACGGCTGACCGGGCTCCATCTGGACGGCAGCGGAGCCTGGGACCGGCTGGTGACCGAGCTGCGGGAGCACGCGCTCGCCTGTCGCCCGCCCGACGGCTGGGGGAGCGGCTTCCCCGCCGGGGAACTGTTCGGGCCGCAGGACACCGAGGAGGCACTGCGCGCGCTGCTGTCCCGGTCGCTGAAGCGGCTCGCCGACCAGGCGGGCAGCGTCGGCGAGCGCGGCGACCTGCTGGACCGGGCGTACGCGGTGCTCCCGGAACCGGCCGGTCCTCGGGAACTGCTGCGGGGATGGCGACGTAAGGCGTGAGCACGCGGCGATGCGAGTGACGACCAGGCCGAGGGGGCACGGACAGCGTGGAGACAGGAACGCCCCGGGCGGGCGAGGGGACAGGAACGCCCCGGGCGGGCGAGGAGACCGGGCAGATCACCGCCAAGCTGGAGATCGACCAGGAGAAGTACCTGTCCAGCGAGGCGGACGACCCGCAGATGCACGCAATTCTCAGCGTGCGAGTGGACGGCACCGGGGGCGTCGGCCGCCCGGACGGCCCGGTGCTGGCGCAGGTCCTCGCGGTGGACTGCTCCAGCTCGATGACCTGGCCGGTGGAGAAGCTGCACGCCGCCCAGCAGGCGGCGGTCGCGGCGATCCGCAAACTGCCGGACGGCACTCCGTTCGCGGTGGTCCGGGGCAGCGAGCGGGCGGCCATGGCGTACCCGGACACCCCGCGCATGGCGCAGGCCTCCGCCCGTACCCGGGCGCGGGCGGAGCGGGCCGTGCACGGGCTGGTCGCGGGCGGCGGCACCTGCATCGGCGCCTGGCTGGATCTGAGCCACCGGCTGCTGACGGAACAGGACGCGCCCATCGGGCACGTGCTGCTGCTCACCGACGGCAAGAACCAGCACGACGAGGAGATGCCGCTCGCACAGGTGCTGGAGGACTGCGCGGGCCGGTTCGTCTGCGACGCCTGGGGCATCGGCGACGGCTGGGACGGCCGGGAACTGCTGCGCATCACCCGCCGCCTGCACGGCAGCGCCTCCTCGGTGCGTGAGGAGGCGGCCCTGCCGGCGGAGTACGAGCAGGTGATGAGCCGTCTCCTCACCAAGGCCGTTCCCGAGCTGGCGATCTCCGTGACGCCCATGCCCGGGAGCACGGTGCGCTATCTCAAGCAGGTCTTCCCCACCGAGGCGGAGCTGACCGCGCAGGAGGGCACCGGTCGGTTCGTCACCCGGGCCTGGGGCGACGAGACCCGCCGCTACCAGCTGTGTCTGTCCGCCGACCCGGCGGGCCGCCCGCACGGCGAGGACCTCCAGCTCGCCGTGGTCGCCGTCGACGTGCCCGACGGCGAGGTTCGGCTGCCACCGCCGCGGCCCTGCCTGGTGCACTGGACCGACAACCCGGCCCTGTCCCGGCACACCGACGCCCAGGTCGACCACTTCGAGCGGCATCGGCGGCTCGGAGAGGCCATCGCCGCCGCCGCCGACGCCCACCGGACCGGACAACGCGACCTGGCCGAGCACCAGCTGGGGCGGGCCGCGCGACTCGCCCACGCGATGAACGACGACGCGCAGCTCCGTCGCCTGTCCCGGCTGGTGCGCGTCGACGACGCGCAGGCGGGCCGGGTCGCCCTGCGCCCCGACGCGGAGGCCGTCGACTTCGAGCATCTGATCACCGCGAGCAGCCGCAGCACCTTCGGCCCCGAGTCCGGCAGTGGCGTCGGCGGTGCGGCGGGTGCCGAGCCGGGCGGCGGGGGCACCGTGTCGTGCCCGGCCTGCTCGGCCAAGGCGCCGGTGGCCGCCCGGTTCTGTCCGGCCTGCCGCCACACCATCGAGGAGCGGCGGTGAGCACCACCGGCCGGGACCTGACCCGAAGACTCAGGCTGCTGCTGGTCCTCGGGACCGCCACCACCCTCGTGCTGTTCTTCGCCTACCGGGGCGTGCACGACGACACCGTGCCGCTGTCGACGGCGAGCACGCCCGGCATCCTCGCCGTCGACACCGCGCAGAACGCGATGCGCGAGGCGCACCAGGTGGTCCGCGGAAGCGGACCCGAGGGCGACATCAGCGGCGAGTTCCACACCCGGATCTCGGTCGCCCAGCAGAGCCTCGCCCTGGCCGCGTCCGAGAACGTCACCGGCCTGGCGGGGCGCCACGACCTGCAGACCGTCACCGGGCTGATCGCCGTCTACTCGGCCTGGGTGGAGCGCCGGGGCCGCGAGCCGGTCGACTCACCGCTGCGCGCCGCCTACCTCCACTACGCCGAGAAGGTCCTCGGTCTGAAGGCCGAACCGGGGACCGACGGCGACATAGAGAGCCGACTGGACGACCTGCGCGCGGAACAGCTGGCGGAGGCCCGGCGGCAGGCTGCCTTCCCCTGGCAGCTGTGGCTCGGCTGGGGCGCGGTCGCGGTGCTGTACGCGGTGCTGTGCGGGGCGCTGCTGGAGACCCAGCGGTTTCTCCGGCGCCGCTTCCGGCGGCCCGTGCAGCTGCGGCTGCTGGCCGCCACCGCGGTGTGCGCGCTCGGCGTGCCGGTGCTGGCCTGGTACACGCTCTCGGCGCACCGTGCGATGACCGGCTCCCTCGCCGACGTACGGGTGCCGCACGACGACCCGGACACCATCCCCGACGTGGCCGACGAGGTGCACGGCGCGCTCGCGGACGCCGGATTCTGGGCCTCGCTGTCCGACTGGGTGCTGCTGGGAGGAGCCGTGGTGGTGGCGTTGACGGTGTGGGGATTGTGGCCGCGGATAGCCGAGTACCGGCTCCGGGGGCCGCGATGAGCCGCCCCGGAGCCCGCACACTCGGCGTCCTCGGCGTCTGTCTGGTCCTGCTCGGCGCCGGTGTGCTCGCCGGAGTGCGCTGGGCGCGCGACTGGCAGGGTTCGGTCACCCTGCTCGCCAACTGGACCGGCGCGGAGCGCGATCAGTTCGAGGAGCACGTCATCGAGCCGTTCGAGGAGAAGTACCGGATCGACGTCGTCTACCAGGGCAGCTCCGCGCTCAGCCAGGTGCTGGCCGCCGACATAGCGGCCGGCAACCCGCCCGACGTGGCGGTGCTGCCCGGGCCCGGCGAACTGCTCGCCTACGCGGCCGACGGCCGGCTCCACCCCCTGGACGGCCTGTTCGACACCGGGCACTACGACCGGTTCTGGGCCCCCGAGGTCACCGTGCCGGGGCAGGAGGCCCACACGTACTGGCTGCCCGTGAAGACCGGTCTGAAGAGCATGGTGTGGTATGCCGGACAGCCACCCACGGCGGAATCGGCGAACCGTCCCGACCGGTGGTGCCTCGGCATGGAGTCCGGCGCCACCTCCGGCTGGCCCGGCACGGACTGGGTGGAGGACATCCTGCTCCAGCAGGCCGGACCGCGGGTGTACGAGGAGTGGGCCAACGGCCGGCTGCCGTGGACCGACGACGCCGTGCGCAAGGCCTGGACGACCTGGGCGGACCTGGTCGGCGCGGGCGCGGGCGCACGTGTCGAGCAGGTGCTGACCACCGGGTACGGGGCGGACTGCGCGCCCAGCCGCCTGGAGCACCAGGGGTCCTTCCGCGCCGGGCACTGGCAGCGGGCGGGCGGCGACTACGTCCACTTCTCCGAGGTCGTCCCGGAGCCCGGTCCGGACGCCGGCGCCTGGGAGGTCTCCGGCGACCTCGCGGCCCTGCTGAACCCGACCCCGCAGGCGGAGCAGCTGATCCGTTATCTGGCCGACCCCGGCACCGAGCTGCCGGAGTACACGGCGAACAAGGCGGCGGCAGCGGACGGTGAGCGGAACGCGACCGAGCGGGGGATCGGGGCCGTCCTGCGCGAGCCCGGCCGGGCCCGCTGCTGGGACGCCTCCGACGCCATGCCCCGTACCACCCGGGACGCCTTCCACCAGGCGGTACTGCGCCACTTCGCCGCTCCGGACGAACTCGACGAACGGCTGGCGGAGCTGGAACGCCTCCGGGAGCCACAGGACCTGCCGGTGTGCGGAGGGGGCTGAACACGCCCCGAAGGGCCACGTGGTGCGAGCGCCCCGTACCACCCGCGGCCGACGGACAACCGTATCCACCCGTGGACCGATGCCCCCCACCCCCCAAGGGCATGGCAGTCTTGGGGCATGGCCGCGCAGATCAACCCCAGCATCCTGTCCGCCGACTTCGCCCGCCTCGCGGACGAGGCCAAGGCGGTCGGGGGAGCCGACTGGCTCCACGTCGACGTCATGGACAACCACTTCGTACCGAACCTCACGCTCGGCGTGCCGGTCGTGGAGTCCCTGGCCAGGGCGACGGACACCCCGCTGGACTGCCACCTGATGATCGAGGCACCCGACCGCTGGGCGCCGCAGTACGTGGAGGCGGGCGCGGGTTCCGTCACCTTCCACGTCGAGGCGGCCGCCGCTCCGGTGCGCCTCGCGCGGGAGATCCGGGCCAAGGGGGCCCGCGCGTCCATGGCGCTGCGGCCCGCGACGCCCATCGAGCCGTACGAGGATCTGCTCCCCGAACTCGACATGCTGCTGATCATGACGGTTGAACCGGGCTTCGGTGGGCAGGCGTTCCTCGACATCATGCTCCCGAAGATCCGGCGGACCCGTGAGTTGATCAAGAAGCACGGTCTGGAGCTGTGGCTCCAGGTCGACGGCGGGGTGTCGGCATCGACGATCGAGCAGTGCGCCGACGCCGGCGCGGACGTCTTCGTCGCGGGTTCCGCCGTGTACGGGGCGTCCGACCCGGCCGAAGCGGTACGTGCATTGCGCACGCAGGCCGAGGCGGCGACCGCCAAGGCATCCTGGGCGTGCGACCACTGAGATACGAGAACGTGAACGGCTCCCATCAGGGCTGATCAAGTGCGCCGAATCTGCGAGGATGAACGGCGAATCCAGAGTGTGAACAGCAGTGAGGAGATCGCCGTGTCGGGTATGTCGGCGGGCCGTTCAGCCATGCGGATGGGACCCGCTGAGCTGGTCCAGGCGGCGGCCATGGCCCGCCGCTTCTACCTCGAGGGAAAGTCCAAGATCCAGATCGCGGAGGAGTTCGGCGTCAGCCGCTTCAAGGTGGCCCGGGTCCTTGAGACCGCTCTCGAGCGGGACCTTGTCCGAATCGAGATCCGGGTGCCGGCCGAGCTGGACGCCGAGCGCTCCGACGCCCTGCGGGCGCGCTACGGCCTCAGGCACGCCGTCGTGGTGGAGTCCCCGGCGGACGCCGAGGAGACACCCGATCCGGAGAACCTGGGAGAGGTGGCCGCAGACCTGCTCGGCGAGCTGGTCAACGAGGGCGACGTGCTGGGGCTGGCCTGGGGCCGGTCCACCATCCACATGGCGGCGGCGCTCGACAAGCTGCCGCCGTGCACGGTGGTGCAGCTGACGGGCGTGTACGACGCCGGGACCGCCGAGCGCGGCTCGGTGGAGGCCGTCCGCCGCGCCGCCCAGGTGTCGGGCGGCGACGCCCACCCCATCTACGCGCCGATGCTGCTGCCTGACGCGGCCACCGCGCAGGCGCTGCGCCACCAGACCGGGATCGCCCGGGCCTTCGAGTACTTCGACAAGGTCACGGTCGCCTGCGTCTCCATCGGTTCCTGGGAGCCGGGCATCTCCACGGTGCACGACATGCTCAGCGACGAGGAGCGGGCACACTACGCCTCGCTCGGCGTCGCCGCCGAGATGTCCGCGCACCTCTTCGACGCCGAGGGGCGCCGGGTCGGGCGGGATCTGGGGGAGCGCTGCATCACGGTCAAGGCCGACCAGCTCCGCCGTATCCCCGAGGTCGTGGCGATCGCGGGAGGGGCGCGCAAGGCGGGGGCCATCGACGCGGTGCTGCGCTCCGGGCTGGTCACCAGCCTGGTGACGGACACGTCGGCCGCGGACTCCCTGATGACGGTGGGCCCGGCGCCCAAGTCGACGCTCAACCGGACCGACCCGGACGGCATCTGACGACCGGTCGGGGCGGCCCGAGCAAGGGAAAGGCCCGAGCGAGGGAAAGGCCCGAGCGAGGGAAAGGCCCGAGCAGGGGAAGAAGTACGAGCAAGGGAAGAGGCGCGAGATGAGCGAGGACCCCGCGGGACGGCTCGTGGTCACGCTGGACCTCGACGGGGTCACGGACAAGGCGGCCCTGATGGACCGCTGCGCCTGTGACCTGGCGCTGCCCGACCGGTTCGGCCGCGACTGGGACGCGCTCGCCGACTCCCTCGCCGACCCCTCCGTCTGGCCCGAGGACGCGGTGGAGCGGGGTCTGGTGCTCGTCGTACGGGGCTGGCGGGGGTACGCCGAGACGCGGCCGGACGAGTGGGCGGTCGCCGAGGAGATCTTCGCCGAGGCGACGGACCGCGGGCCGGGGCTCTTCGTGACCCTGGGCCCTGGATGATCCTCCAAGGAGGTCGCTGACCAGCCTGGATGATCTGCCCAGGGGGTGTGGGGTGTCCGTCGTGGGAGAATGAAGTACGTGCTCTTTCCCCCTGGCTGACCTGTCCGGGGGCCACCTCTGATCGACTGGGATGTGCAGCACGTGCGTTTCCTGAATGACATCCAGCCCTCGTACGACCTGACGTACGACGACGTGTTCATGGTGCCGAGCCGCTCCGCCGTCGGCTCCCGGCAGGGCGTGGACCTCGGTGCCCCGGACGGCACGGGCACCACCATTCCGCTCGTCGTCGCCAACATGACCGCCATCGCGGGGCGCCGCATGGCCGAGACGGTGGCCCGGCGCGGCGGCCTGGTGGTCATCCCGCAGGACATTCCGATCGAGGTCGTCACCGACGTCGTCTCCTGGGTGAAGAGCCGCCACCACGTCCTGGACACCCCGATCGTGCTGGCGCCGCACCAGACCGTCGCCGACGCGCTGTCCCTGCTCCCCAAGCGCGCGCACAACGCCGGTGTCGTCGTCGACGAGGGCAACAGGCCCGTCGGCGTGGTCACCGACACCGACCTGGCCGGCGTGGACCGCTTCACCCAGCTCGAGGAGGTCATGTCCAAGGACCTGATCCTCATCGACGCGGACATGGACCCGCGCGAGGCCTTCAACACCCTCGACGCCGCCAACCGCCGCTACGCGCCCGCCGTCGACCAGGACGGCCGCCTGGCCGGCATCCTCACCCGCAAGGGCGCCCTGCGCGCCACCCTCTACACTCCGGCCACCGACGCGCGGGGCCGGCTCCGCATCGCCGCCGCCGTCGGCATCAACGGCGACGTGGCCGGCAAGGCCGAGCAACTCCTGGACGCGGGCGTGGACACCCTCGTCATCGACACCGCGCACGGTCACCAGGAATCGATGATCAGCGCCGTCAAGCTGGTGCGCGACCTCGACCCGCAGGTCCCGATCGTCGCGGGCAACATCGTCTCCGCCCAGGGCGTGCGCGACCTGGTCGAGGCGGGCGCCGACATCATCAAGGTCGGCGTCGGCCCCGGCGCGATGTGCACCACCCGCATGATGACCGGCGTCGGCCGGCCGCAGTTCTCCGCGGTCCTGGAGTGCGCCGCCGAGGCGAGGAAGTACGGCAAGCACGTGTGGGCCGACGGCGGCATCCGCCACCCGCGCGACGTGGCGATGGCCCTCGCGGCCGGCGCGTCCAACGTGATGGTCGGCTCCTGGTTCGCCGGGACCTACGAGTCCCCTGGTGACCTTCAGCACGACGCGAACGGCCGCCCCTACAAGGAGTCGTTCGGCATGGCCTCCGCCCGCGCGGTGCGCAACCGCACCTCCGAGGAGTCCGCCTACGACCGGGCCCGCAAGGGGCTTTTCGAGGAAGGCATCTCCACCTCCCGGATGTTCCTCGACCCGACCCGCCCCGGCGTCGAGGACCTGATCGACTCGATCATCGCCGGAGTCCGCTCCTCCTGCACCTACGCCGGTGCCGCCTCCCTGGAGGAGTTCGCCGAGAAGGCCGTCGTCGGCATCCAGAGCGCCGCCGGCTACGCCGAGGGCAAGCCGCTGCACGCCAGCTGGAACTGACCGCGCCCGAACCCGTTCCGTCAGGCCTGACGGAACGGGTTCGGACGCATGACGCGACACCGCAGAGCACCGAGCCGCAGCACACCCTGTGGTACCACCACGTCCGGCAGTCGGGAGTCCCAGGCCGTGTTCGTGTGCAAGAATCCGGATTGCGGCTGGTCGGGCAACGTCGGCCACAACGCGGCCCGGAACGTCCCGCACCCTGTACCGGACGGGCCTCGCGCTCATCCCGGCTGCCGGGAGGGCTGCCGTCAGGCGCGGGCAACGCGTCAAGCCCTCTACCGCAAGGTGAGCAGGAATCTCCCGGCCTTCAGCCGGGAGAGCACTTCGATTCCTGTACGGCCATCGGTCATCGCCTTCCCTTCCCCGGCTCACCACGCCGAGCACCCCCAGAAGCCCAGAAGCCCAGAAGCCCAGAAGCCCAGAAGCCCAGAAGCTCCAGAAGTGAAGTGAACCACCCGCAGTGCTGAACGATCTCGACGAACGCATCGTGCACGCCCTCGCCGAGGACGCCCGCCGCTCCTACGCGGACATCGGGCAGTCGGTCGGCCTGTCCGCGCCCGCCGTGAAACGGCGCGTGGACCGGCTGCGCGCCACCGGAGCCATCACCGGATTCACGGTACGGGTCGACCCGGCCGCGCTCGGCTGGGAGACCGAGGGGTTCGTCGAGATCTTCTGCCGCCGCAACACCTCGCCGGAGACCATCCAGCGGGGCCTGGAGCGCTACCAGGAGGTCGTGGCCGCGTCCACCGTCACCGGGGACGCGGACGCGGTCGCCCAGGTCTTCGCCTCCGACATGCGGCACTTCGAACGGGTCCTGGAGCGCATCGCCGGGGAGCCGTTCGTGGAGCGGACCAAGTCCGTGCTGGTGCTGTCACCGCTGCTGCGCCGTTTCTCGTCGGGGTCGCCCACGTAATCCCGTGGCAGGACGGCACCCGACGTCTAGCATCGGTGTCATGACCTGGCGACATTGATCCACCAGCCGTGCCTCCTCCCGAGGGCCGCCTCGGACGCCGTACCTCCGGTGTCCGATCCGCCCCCTCGGGAAGGCCTCATGACTCCCACACCCACGTGTGTGCCCGCCGCCGGCTACCGGCGGTTGACGACCACACTGTACGGCTACTCGTTCCTCGACGAGTTCATCCTGCTCTACCCGGTGTACGCGCTGCTCTTCAGCGACACCGGCCTGTCCGTCTGGCAGCTGTCCTCCCTGTTCGCCGTGTGGTCGGTGACCGGCGTGCTGCTGGAGATCCCCTCCGGTGCCTGGGCCGACGCCGTCTCCCGGCGGCGCCTGCTGTGGCTCGGCCCGCTGCTCACCGCCGCCGGCTTCGCCCTGTGGGTGCTGGTGCCGTCCTACGGCGCCTTCGCGCTGGGCTTCGTGCTGTGGGGTGCCGGGGGAGCGCTCGGATCCGGCGCGCTGGAGGCCCTGGTCCACGACGAGCTCGACCGGATGGGCGCGGCACACCGGTACGCCCGTGTCATGGGCCGGGCCCGCTCGGCCGGACTGGTGGCCGTGATGGCCGCGATGGGCCTCGCCGGACCCGTGTTCGCCCGGGGCGGCTATGCCGCGGTGGGCGCGGCGAGCGTCCTCGTGTGCCTGCTGACGGCGGTCGTCGCGACCCGGTTCCCCGAGCACCGTACGCCGGTGACCGGCGGCGACGGCTGGTCCACGACCCTGCGGGCCGGGCTTGCCGAGGCACGCGCCGACCGGTCCGTACGCGGCGCGCTGCTCCTCGTCCCGGCCGTGACGGCCGTGTGGGGCGCCCTCGACGAGTACACGCCGCTTCTGGTGCTCGGCACCGGGGTGGCGCAGTCGACCGTGCCCTGGCTGCTCCTGCTGGTCTGGGGCGGCGCGACGGCCGGCGGCCTGCTGGCCGGGGCCGGTGAACGCCTGGGCAGGGCCGGTCTCGCCGGGCTGCTCGCGGGCGCCGCCCTCGCACTGGCCGTGGGCTCCGCCGTCGGCACGCCGGCCGGGCTGCTGCTGGTCGCCGTCGCCTTCGGCGGCTTCCAGCTGGCGAGCGTGCTTGCCGACGCCCGGCTCCAGCGGCGTATCGACGCGACGGGCCGGGCGACCCTGACGTCGGTGGCCGGACTCGGCACGGAGCTGGCCACGGTCGTGGTGCTGGGAGGCTACGCCGTGATCGGGACGTCGGCCGGGCACGCCACCGCGTTCGCGTGGTCCGCGGTGCCGTACCTGCTGACGGCGGTGGTGCTGGTCGCCGCCCGGACGGGCCCTACAGCTTCGGCTGCCAGGGCACGACCTCGAAGTCACCGGTCCCCTTCTTGACCTTCTCGAAGGGGGCCGATGCCACGCACCGGGGCAGATCCCCGCCCTCCACGGGGCTGCCCGTCGCGGCCCAGCTGTAGCCGAGCCGGTCGTGGCGGCCCCGGTCGTGGACCGTGATGCCCACTCGCCTGCCCTCGGCGCCGGGCAGGTCGGAGTCGGTGATGACGCCGGAGACGACGGCCACGTCACCCCCGGTCAGCAGACAGTCGACGTCGGCCTTCGCCCGGGCGCCCTCGCCGTCCAGGTAGTGGCTGAACTCGAACGTCCCCGTGGCCTTGAGCGGGTCGTCGTTGTCCTCGGCCGCCAGGTGGGCGTCGAAGGTGAAGGTGATGTCGTCCCCGGCCGACCGGTACAGCTCGGCGCTGCCGGTGAGCGCGGCGGCCTCCCTCGGGGGCCGTTCCTCGTGCGGCCCGGAGGCGACGGCGGCGCCGGTGGTGACGGCGGTGAGCAGCAGGGCGACGCAGAGCGCGGCGGTCGTCGTACGGCGTTTCATGGCGGTCCTTTCCGCGGACGGAAACCAGTGAACGGAACCGAGTGGAACCGAACGGTCACCACTGTTCCGGCCCCGCACTCCCGCCACATCGCACCCCGGGCGGGAGTGCCCTCCGCCGTGCGGCGGGGGACGGCGGGCGCGGTCTGCGCCCCGAGAAGGAGCCGGAGGTACGACCCGGAGGTACGCCCCGCGGGCCAGTCGCGCAACGAATCGCCGGAATGTGACCGGTGAACGCAACGATCCGCTCAGCGGCGCGCAACGGCTCCTGCTTGTCCGGCCGAGTCCGCCGACCGTACCGTCTATCTGGCCCCCCGACCCCCTCCCACCGGTGAGGAACACGCATGCGCACCGCCCTGCTCCAGAGCTCCGGTCGGCCCGGCTCCACCGTCGAGAACCTCAAGGTCCTCGACGAGGCCGCGGGCCGCGCCGCCGCCGCGGGCGCCGGGCTGCTCGTCACCTCCGAGCTGTTCCTGACCGGGTACGCGATCGGCGACGGCACCGGCCGCCTCGCCGAGTCCGCCGACGGCGACGCGGCCCACGCGGTCGCGGAGACCGCCGCGCGGCACGGCCTCGCCGTCGCCTACGGCTACCCCGAGCGGGCCGGCGAGAGCGTCTTCAACTCCGTGCAGCTGATCTCCGCCGAGGGCACGCGCCTGGCCAACTACCGCAAGACCCACCTCTTCGGCTGCTTCGAGCACGACCACTTCGTCCCCGGCCGGCAACCGGTCGTGCAGGCCGAGCTGAACGGTCTCACCGTCGGCCTGATGATCTGCTACGACGTCGAGTTCCCGGAGAACGTGCGCGCCCACGCCCTGGCCGGCACCGACCTGCTGCTCGTGCCGACCGCGCAGATGCACCCGTTCCAGTTCGTCGCCGAGTCCGTCGTGCCCGTGCGGGCCTTCGAGAACCAGCTGTATGTGGCGTACGTCAACCGGGTCGGCCGGGAGGGCGAGTTCGAGTTCGTCGGGCTGTCCGTCCTCGCCGGCCCGGACGGCACCGCCCGCGCCCGGGCGGGACGCGGGGAGGAGCTGGTCCTCGCCGACGCCGACCCGGCCCTCCTCGCCGCCTCCCGCGAGGCCAACCCGTACCTGAAGGACCGCCGCCCCGGCCTCTACGGGACCCTCGCCTGACCCCCACCGCCACCTCCCCCGTTCCACCCGTGCAAGGAGTCCGTACCCCATGACGTCCACCGTGCCCAACGCGATCGAGCACGCAGACGAGCAGCAGCCGCCGATCACCATGTTCGGGCCGGACTTCCCGTACGCGTACGACGACTTCCTCGCCCACCCGGCGGGCCTCGGCCAGATACCGGCGACCGAGCACGGCACCGAGGTCGCGGTCATCGGCGGTGGCCTGTCCGGCATCGTGGCCGCCTACGAGCTGATGAAGATGGGCCTCAAGCCCGTCGTCCACGAGGCCGACAGGATCGGCGGCCGGCTGCGGACCGTCGGCTTCGACGGCTGCGACGAGTCGCTGACCGCCGAGATGGGCGCGATGCGCTTCCCGCCGTCCTCCACCGCCCTTCAGCACTACATCGACCTGGTGGGACTGGAGACGCGTCCGTTCCCCAACCCCCTCGCCGAGGCGACGCCCTCGACCGTCGTCGACCTCAAGGGCGAGTCGCACTACGCCGAGACGCTCGACGACCTGCCCCAGGTCTACCGCGACGTCGCCGACGCCTGGGCGAAGTGCCTCGAGGAGGGCGCCGACTTCTCCGACATGAACCGCGCCCTGCGCGAGCGCGACGTCCCGCGCATCCGCGAGATCTGGGCGAGGCTGGTCGAGAAGTTCGACAACCAGACCTTCTACGGCTTCCTCTGCGACTCGGAGTCCTTCAGGTCCTTCCGCCACCGCGAGATCTTCGGCCAGGTCGGCTTCGGCACCGGCGGCTGGGACACCGACTTCCCCAACTCCATCCTGGAGATCCTCCGCGTCGTCTACACCGAGGCCGACGACCACCACCGCGGCATCGTCGGCGGCTCCCAGCAACTGCCGACGAGGCTCTGGGAGCGCGAGCCGGAGAAGATCGTCCACTGGCCCCACGGCACCTCGCTGAAGTCCCTGCACGCGGACGGCGAGCCGCGCCCGGCGGTGACCCGGCTCACCCGCACCGCCGGCAACCGCATCACCGTGACCGGCGCCGGGGGCGACATCCGCACGTACCGGGCGGCGATCTTCACCGCCCAGTCCTGGATGCTGCTCTCGAAGATCGCGTGCGACGACTCGCTCTTCCCGATCGACCACTGGACCGCCATCGAGCGGACCCACTACATGGAGAGCTCCAAGCTCTTCGTGCCGGTGGACCGCCCCTTCTGGCTGGACAAGGACGAGGACACGGGGCGGGACGCCATGTCGATGACGCTCACCGACCGCATGACCCGCGGTACCTACCTCCTCGACGACGGCCCCGACAGGCCCGCCGTCATCTGCCTCTCCTACACCTGGTGCGACGACAGCCTGAAGTGGTTGCCGCTGTCCGCGAACGAGCGGATGGAGGTCATGCTGAAGTCGCTCGGCGAGATCTACCCGAAGGTCGACATCCGGAAGCACATCATCGGCAACCCGGTGACGGTCTCCTGGGAGAACGAGCCGTACTTCATGGGCGCGTTCAAGGCCAACCTCCCCGGTCACTACCGCTACCAGCGGCGCCTGTTCACCCACTTCGTGCAGGAGGAGCTGCCCGAGGACAAGCGGGGCATCTTCCTCGCCGGCGACGACATCTCCTGGACGGCCGGCTGGGCCGAGGGCGCCGTCCAGACCGCGCTGAACGCCGTCTGGGGCGTCATGCACCACTTCGGCGGCCGGACCGACGCGACCAACCCCGGCCCGGGTGACGTCTACGACGAGATCGCGCCGGTCGAGCTCCCCGAGGACTAGTCCGCGGGCCGGCCCCGGTCCGTCGCTAGACCCCGGCCGCCCTTGCCTTCTCGTACACCTCGGCGGCCAGATCCTTCAGCTACTCGGCGCCCCGCGCGGAGCCCTGGAGGTCGATGAGGATCTCGTCGAGGCCGATCTCGGCGTGCGCGGCGAGATCCTCGACGATCTGGTCGACGCTGCCGTGGAAGGGGCGGCGGTCGGTGCCCTCGTGGCCCGACGCGCGGTACCGGGCGTTGACCCGCAGCATCGTGCGGATCGGCCGGCGGTTCCGGGAGCGCGCACCGGGCAGCCGGGCCGGATCAGTCCGGCAGCGGGGTGAGCAGCATGCGTCCCGCGAAGCCCACGGCCGAGTCCAGCCGCTCGGTGAACTCCCCCGCGACATCGGGCAGCCGGCGCAGCGCCCACAGCGCGCGAGCCGTCGTCCAGGCGGCGTCGCGGGCGCGTTCAAGACTCCAGGAGCCGAGCAGATGGGTCAGCGGGTCGGCGACCTGGAGGACGTCCGGACCCGGCATCAGCTCGTCGCGGACGCGCTCCTCCAGCGACACGAGGAGATCGCCCACTCGGTCGAACTCGTCCTCCAGGTCGACGGGTTCGCAGCCGAGCGTACGACAGGTGTCCACAACGGCCAGCGCGAGATCGTGGCCGATGTGCGCGTTGACGCCCGCCAGCGCGAACTGCAACGGCCGTACGCCGGGATGGCGGCGGAACTGGAACAGGGGCCGCCAGCACGCGGGCGGACGCTGTCCCTCCTCGAACGTGTCGACGGCGGTCAGGTAGCGCTCCGCGAACCGTACGTCCAGCGCGATCGCGGCCCGTGCGTCCGTGAAACGACCGCTGTCGATGTGCCGGTCGACCGCTTCGGTGACGGCCAGGTAGACGCGGTTGAAGACCGCCACCCCGTCCCTGGCGGGCAGCGTCGTGTGGAGGGCACGCATCCGGGAGAGGACGGTGTCCACGGTTTGGACGTCCCCCGTGACTTGTTCGCAGTACGCCATGGCGGCAGCGTGGCACCTTTAGGCTGGCGGGAGTGCCGGCGGGCCCGACGCTTCCCCAGAACGGGGGAACGCACCCGTCGCACGGGGGAGGGGGAACCCTAGTGTCAGGCCTTCGTGCCCGGCGCCTGGCCGCTCGCAGGGCCGAGCGCAGGCGTGCCGCCCGCCGCAGCGCGATGGTCGCGGCGGCGTCCGTCGTGGTCGCGGTGGGCACCGCGACCGGCATGCTGTCCGCTCTCGGTGACGACGGCGGCGGTGTGGACGAGGCCCGTCCGCAGGTGACGCGGTCGCCGTCGCAGGGCTCCCTGCCCGGACTGCCCTCGCCGTCCGTGTCGGCGACGCCGTCGGCCTCGGCCTCGCCCTCCGCCTCGGCGAAGAGGACGAGTTCCGCCCCCTCGCCGAAGCCGAAGAAGAAGTCCGAGAAGGCCGACGCGAAGGAGTCCCGGACCTCCCCGGCCTCCTCCCGCCTCTACCGGCACCCCGAATCGCAGGTCCTCGACTGGGTCCGGGCCCACCCCGACGACCCGCGCCAGGACGTCATCCAGTCCCGTATAGCCGATCACCCGGCCGCCGTGTGGTTCGCCGACTACACGCCCGGGACCATCACCTCCCGGGTCCGCGCCGTCACGTCGGGCGGTGCCGAGGCGGGCCGGGTGCCCGTGGTGGTGCCGTACGCGATACCCGACCGTGACTGCGGCGGCCACTCCCAGGGCGGGGCGCCCGACCTCGACGCCTACGACGACTGGATCGACCGCTTCGCCGCCGGGCTCGGCTCCGGTGACGTCGTCGTCGTCCTGGAGCCCGACTCGGTAGCCCAGGCGGAGTGCATGTCCGCCGGTGAGCGCGCCGACCGCTTCGCCTCCCTGGCCCGCGCCGGCCGGGTCCTGAAGAACGCCAACCCGAACGCCCGGGTCTACTTCGACGCGGGGCACTCCGGCTGGCACGCGCCCGCCAAGCAGGCGGGCTGGCTGAGGCAGGCGGGCGCCGCCTCGGCCGACTCCTCCGACGGCATCTTCAGCAACGTCTCGAACTTCCACACCACCGCCGACGAGGTCGCCTACGACCGCGCGGTCCTCGACGCCCTGGGCGGCCCCGCGAGCCTGGGCGCCGTCATCGACACCAGCCGCAACGGCAACGGCGCCCCGGCCGACGGCCAGTGGTGCGACCCGGCCGGCCGCGAGATCGGCCGCGCACCGACCCTGAGCACCGGCATGGGGCGCATCGACGCCTACCTGTGGGTCAAGCTGCCCGGGGAGTCGGACGGCTGCAAGGGGAAGCCGGGCACCTTCACGCCGTCCTACGCCTACGACTTGGCGCGCTGAGACCCGTCGCCCTCGCCCTCGCCCTCCGCCTTCTCGTCGTAGGAGGAAGTGCCCTCGTCCAGCAGCGGCTGCTGCGTCTTGAGGTGGGCCGGGGCGAAGGCCCGCAGCGCGTGGTAGCCGGTGATGACGACCACGGTGCCGAGCGCGATGCCGCTGAGGGAGAAGGTGTCGGTGAACTCCATGCTGACGTTGCCGACGCCGATGATGATGCCCGCGGCGGCCGGTACCAGGTTCAGCGGATTGCGCAGGTCCACCTTGGCGTTGATCCAGATCTGCGCGCCGAGCAGGCCGATCATGCCGTAGAGGATGACCGTGATGCCGCCCAGCACCCCGCCGGGGATCGCGGCCACGACCGCGCCGAACTTCGGGCAGAGGCCGAAGAGGAGGGCGAAGCCCGCGGCGGCCCAGTAGGCGGCCGTCGAGTAGACCCGGGTCGCGGCCATCACGCCGATGTTCTCGGAGTACGTGGTGTTGGGCGGGCCGCCGACCGCGGTGGACAGCATCGAGCCGACACCGTCCGCGGAGATCGCCGTGCCGAGCTTGTCGTCGAGGTTGTCGCCGGTCATCTCGCCGACCGCCTTGACGTGCCCGGCATTCTCCGCGATCAGGGCGATGACGACCGGCAGGGCGACCAGGATCGCCGACCACTCGAAGCTCGGCCCGTGGAAGGACGGCAGCCCGATCCAGTCGGCCTGCCCCACGGCGGAGAAGTCCAGCCGCCAGTGGTCGGTGAGCTTGCCGCTGCCGTCCACCGAGTGAATCTTCCCGAAGACCCGGTCGAGGGCCCAGGAGAGGGCGTAGCCGAAGACCAGACCCAGGAAGATCGCGATCCGTGACCAGAAACCGCGCAGGCAGACCACGGCCAGGCCGGTGAACAGCATCACCAGCAGCGCCGTCCACTGGTCCTGCGGCCAGTAGGTGGAGGCGGTGACGGGGGCCAGGTTGAAGCCGATCAGCATCACCACCGCGCCGGTGACGATCGGCGGCATCGCGGCGTGGATGATCCGCGCCCCGAACCGCTGCACGGCGAGCCCCACCAGGAACAGCGCGGCACCGACGACCAGGACCGCCCCGGTCACCGTCGCGCTGGTGCCGCCCTGGGCCCGGATCACCGCGGCGACGCCGACGAAGGAGAGCGAGCAGCCGAGATAACTGGGCACCCGGCCGCGGGTGGCGAGCAGGAAGATGACGGTCGCCACGCCCGACATCATGATCGCGAGGTTGGGGTCAAGGCCCATCAGGACCGGAGCCACGAAGGACGCCCCGAACATGGCCACCACATGCTGGGCGCCGAGCCCGGCCGTGCGGGGCCACGAGAGCCGTTCGTCGGGGCGGACCACCGCTCCGGGGGCGGGTACCTTTCCGTCCCCGTGCAGCTTCCAGCGCACGCCGAGGTCCATGGTGAGGTTTCGCTTTCTCTGTACGTGAGGACTGTCCGGACCATTGTCAGGGGTGCGGGGTGGTCCCGTGTCCGGCGCCCCCGGCTGACCAGCACCTTCCCGGCCTTCACTACTGAGCGACCGCTTAGGATGGAGTGGATCCGTCGTACGTGAGCACAGCCGAGCAAGACCAGGAGCCCCGCCCGTGACCGCCGAAGCCCCCGCCGCCCCCGTCCTCTCCTACGGCCGGCTCGTCCCGGCCACCGTCCACTTCGACGACCTGGACGCGCTCGGCCTGCTGCACAACGCCCGCTACCCGGTGATGGTCGAACGGGCCTGGGCCGAGCTGTGGACCGAGCACGGCTTCCGGTTCGAGGGCGACTGGGCGGCGGCCGGCGACGCCTGCAACGCCGTCAAGGAACTGACGATCACCTACGAGGCGCCCGTCACCCGGCCGGGCGCGTACGCCGTCCACCTCTGGCTGGACCGGCTCGGCACGACCGGGCTGACGTACGGCTTCCGCTTCTGCTCGGCGGACGGTGCCACCACATACGCCCGCGGCACCCGTGTGCTGGTCCGGCTGGACCCCGGGACGCTGCGCCCGGCGCCGTGGAGCGACACCTTCAGGACCGCCGGTCGGGCACTGCTGCGTCCGACGGACTGATCTTCGGACGCTCCCGGTCCCCGGCGCGCAGCACCTTCGCGAACACCACCAGGCAGAAGGCCAGCGCGGTCACCAGACCGAACGACACCACCAGGCTGGTCGCCTGGGCCAGACCGCCGATCGCGCTGGGGGCGACCAGACCGGAGGTGTACGTGATGGTGGCGACACCCGCGATGGCCAGGCTGGGGTTGGAGCCGGCGCGGCCGGCCGCGGCGAAGCACAGCGGGATGACGACGGCGATGCCGAGACCCATCAGCGCGAATCCGGTCATCGCCACCGCCGGATGGCCCCCGGCGACGACGAGCAGACCGCCCAGGGTGGCCAGCACACCGCTCACCCGGACCGTGCGCACCGCGCCGAACCGGTCCACCACCCTGTCCCCGGCGAACCGGGCCAGCGCCATGGTCAGCGTGAAGCCCGTCGTGCACGCCGCCGCCAGACCGGGCGAGGCCTCCAGCTGGTCCCGCAGGTAGACCGCCGACCAGTCCAGGCTCGCGCCCTCGGCGAACACCGCGCAGAACCCGACCGCGCCGATCAGCAGCGCGGACCTGGGCGGCAGCGCGAACCTGGGGGGCGGATCCTCGTCCTCGGCGGGCTGGAGGTCCAGCACCCGGGCGCAGGCGACCAGGCCCACCAGGGTCAGCACCGCGGCGGCCAGGGCGTGGTGCAGCCGGGCATCCGCCTCCAGATGGGCGGCGAGCGTGCCGGCCGCCGAGCCGATCAGGGCGCCCGCGCTCCACATGCCGTGCAGGCCCGACATGATCGACTTGTCGAGCCGGTTCTCGATCTCGACGCCGAGCGCGTTCATCGCCACGTCCGACATGCCCGCCGTGGCGCCGTAGACGAAAAGGGCGAGGCACAGGGTGAGCAGGCTCGGCGCGAGAGACGGCAGGAAGAGCGCCAGCGTCCACAGGGCCAGCAGGCCGCGCAGCGCGGTGCGGGCACCGAAGCGGTGGCTGACGCGGCCGGCCAGCGGCATGGCGACCGACGCGCCGAGCGCCGGGAAGGCGAGCGCCAGGCCCAACTGGCCCGCGCTCACCCCGGCATGGTCCTGGATCCACGGCACACGCGTCGCGAACGAGCCGGTGACGGCCCCGTGCACGGCGAAAACGGCCGCCACGGCATACCGGGCGCTCCTCACCTCGCGTCGCTCGTAGACCACCGCGCTCATTTCCGGGCCCTCCGTCGGGTCTGTCGCACTGCCTGCCTCCACTGCGTCGCGTAAACTATCAGGGTCCCTTCCTGATAGATAGGGGGTTGCCGGTGCGGACCCCGCGCCGCCGATCTGGAAGGATCCCGGCATGCCCGCATCCCCGAGCACCGCCCGGGCCATCAACGACCGGCTCGCACTGGACCTGCTCCAGCGGGAGGGCCCGTTGACGGCAGGGCGGTTGAAGCAGCTGACCGGCCTGTCCCGGCCCACCGTCGCCGACCTCGTCGAACGCCTCACCGTCTCCGGCCTGATCGAGGTGGCGGGGGAGTCGGGCGAGCAGCGCCGCGGCCCCAATGCCAAGCTGTACGGCATCGTCGCCGGGCGCGCCCATCTCGCCGCCCTCGACGTGCGCACCGAGAGCGTCGCCGTACTGGTCTCCGACCTGCTCGGCCGGGTGCTGGCCGAGGCCTCCGTGCCGATCGGCGACAACACGGGGACCGGCCCCGCGGTGGAGCGGGCGGTGGGCCTGGTCGAGCGCGCGGCGAAGGAGGCCGGCGCCGAGCGGCTGCACACCGTCGGCATCGGCGTGCCCGGTTTGATCGACCCGGCCGGCGGTGAACTCCGCGGCTCCAGCGGCCTGCCCGAGTGGCACCGCCGGCTGATGGCCGCGTTGCAGGAGAGGTATCCCGAGGCGCGGGTCGGCGTGGAGAACGAGACCAACCTCGCCGCCCTGGCCGAGCAGCGCGACGGGGCGGCCCGGGACCGGGACACGTTCGTCCTGCTCTGGCTCGGCCTCGGTATCGGCGCCGCGGTCGTCCTCGACGGCACCCTGCGGCGGGGCGTGTCCGGCGGCGCGGGCGAGATCGGCTTCCTGCCGGTACCGGGCACCTCGGGCCTGCCGTCGGCCACCGACTGCGACGGCGGGTTCCACTCCGTGGCCGGGGCGACGGCGGTGGCTGCCCTCGCGGCGCGGCACGGCGTGACGGCGGTGCCCGAGGGGCCCGAGCCGCACGCCGCCGCGCTGGTGCGGGAGGCGGTACGGCGGTCGTCGACGGACAAGGACGGGGAAGGGTGCGGGGACGGGGAGGAGTGCGGGGATCACTCCCAGAACCACCACCCGGACCACGCCGCCGCTGAGCGCTTTCTCGACGCGCTCGCCGACCGGGTCGCCCTCGGCGCCGCGGCCGTCGTCTCCGTGCTGGACCCAGGTTGCCTGGTGCTGGCCGGCGAGATCGGCCGGGCAGGCGCCGGCACACTCGCCGACCGCGTCCAGCGCCGCCTCACACGGATGTCACCGCTCGCCACCGAGGTACGGCCCAGCACGCTGGGCGGCGGTGCCGTACTGCGCGGGGCTCTGCTGACCGCCCGCGACCGCGCCCAGGACGTGCTGTTCGCCCCGCAGGGGCGGTAGCCCGCCATGTGCTCGACGCGCTCCCCCGCCTCGGCCGCGGGCGGTCGCGTCGCGGGGGGCGGCACGGGTGGGCGCGGCGGCATCGTGCGGCGCCTGACGGAGCCGGTGCCCACCGGCCCTCTCGGCGGTGGTCCTCTCAGGGCGCCGGGCGCCGCGCCGTGTGGCCGGGCTCCCGGAAGGCGTCCCCGCCCGCCGCCACCCACAGCAGCACGGCCGGCAGCAGCACCGCCGCTCCCAGCAACACCATGAACCCCGCGCCGCTCGCCGCCGACAGGGGCTCCAGATGCCGGGCGTGAAAGAGAAGATGGACGACGGCGGACACGAGGTAGGCCACCAGCGCGGTGACGACCAGAAGCCGTTCCATCGCCACCACCGCCGCGCACAGCACCACCGCGAGCGCGACGCTGGCCCCGCCGAAGTCCCGCAGCAGATGTTCGTTGTACGGCGGCAGGTGCGACACCCAGGGCCACTTCCAGAACAGCTCGGGCAGCAGCATGACCCACAGCCCCAGCACCACCTGCGCGCAGGCGAGCAGTCCCAGGCCCGCACGCAGCCACGCCCGCCTGCTCATCCGCTCCACCTCCGAGTCCCGCCTCGAACCGCACCGCCGGACACTCCTGGGACGTCCCGTTGCCGACCGCCGACCGCCGACCGCCGACCGCCGACCGCCGACCGCCGACCGCCGGCACGGGCGCGAGGAGTCCGCCCGTGCGGAGACCCGGTGAGCCTTCCCCGCCGGCGACACCTTCACCCGGTGGTCCGGGCCGGACGGCGACGGACGGGCCGGTGGCGCTCGGACCCCTCGGTGATCGCGGCCGTCACGCGTCCCACCCTGCCCGAGGCCAGGGGGACGCTGTGGGAGACCCGGCGGCGGGCAAGGCTCGTCACCGCCGCCGGGCCGGTCTTGCCGGGGTCAGCAGGCGCCGAGGTCCTGCCAGACGCCCCACTCACCGGTGGTGCCGGGCTCCTCGCCCTTCGTCCACCACTTGGACTTCCATGAGTGGCCCTCGTGGGACACCGTGCTGCCACTGCCGTACTCCGTGCCCGCCGCCCAGGCCGGGGCCGCGCACTGCCCGGCGCCGTCCGTCGGGCTCGGGCTGGGGCTCGGGCCGGGAGACTCCGTGCCCGTGGGCGTGGGAGTCGGTGCCGGCGTCTGAGCCCCGGGGTCGACCACGGTCGTGCCCCGGGCCAGGTCCCCCGCCAGGGAGTACGTCTTCCCGCCGAACGCCACCGTCCAGTTCGACGGGGTCGAGACCGGCAGGTAGTAGACGAAGTCCACCGTCGTGGACGCGCCCGGCGCCAGCGACTGCCAGGCCGGCAGTTTCAGCGACACCCGGTGGTAGTCGCCCTTCAGACCGCCCACGTTGCCGCCCGTGTGGTCGCTGCGGATCACCGACGTGCCCCAGCCGGACTGGTCCTTCGCGTTGCCGGGCGCGGAGGTGGCGTAGTCGAACCGGAACTCCGTACCGCCGGGCAGCGGCGTCTCCGTGTTGTTGGTGATCTTCAGCTTGGGGCCGATCGGGTAGTTGGAGTCGCCGAGCGGGAACTCCCCGAACTCCACGTCGATGTCGAGCGCCTCGGCCGGCATGTCGATCGTGGCGCGCTCGGCACCGTAGGGGGAGGCGTTCTTGAACGTGTCGTACATCGTGTCGGTCAGCGTCGAGCCGGGCACATACTGCCCCTTGCCCGCGTCCCAGGCGTAGTCGCCCGCGAGCTCCCACACCATCGTGCCGCCGATGCCGCGGTCGACGACGTAGTCCGCCTTGGCCTGGACCGACTGCTCGTCCTCGGTGGACAGGAAGACCTTCTTCTCGGCGTTCCACAGCCAGGGCGCGACCAGCGTGGCGTCGTACTTGCGGGCGTAGGTCCCGGTCAGCTTCGTGTCCGCCGGGAATCCGTAGTCGGTGACGTAGTCGCCGACGACGCCCTTCTCCAGGTTCTTCGCGTGCCACATCGGGTTGGAACCCGCGGGCGACTCCTCGCCGTTGGTGTCCAGGTCGTGCCACAGGTTGTCGATGCCGACCGCGCCGTCACCGCACTTGGTCAGGCCGGAGCCGGCCGGGCAGTCCGTGGAGGGCGCCCTGCCCCAGAGCCCGTCGGTGCCGCCGGTGACGTTCTTGAAGCCCCGCGTGTAATAGGGCAGCCCGATGTTGATGCGGCCGGCCGGCATCGAGCCGCGGAAGTAGTGGTACGCCCAGTCGGTGTTCAGGTACCCGATACCGCCGTACTGGGAGGTGGAGTACACACCCCCGGCGGCGAGCTCGGGGTCCTTGCCGTCGTCGAAGAGGGAGGCGTTCGGGCCGACGTACTCGTTCCAGGCGCCGTGCAGGTCGTACGACATGATGTTGACGTAGTCCAGGTACTTCTGGACCTGGAAGGTCTCCATGCCGCGCAACAGATACCCGGAGGACGGCGCGGCGACGGAGAGGAGGTAGTGCCTGCCGTCCGCGGCGCCCGCGCGGTCGAGCTTCTCGCGCAGCGTCTTCATCAGGGCCGCGTAGCCCTCGACCAGCCCGGCCCGGCGGCCGTTCGCGAAGGACCAGTCGAGCGGGTTGCCCGCGTCCTTCATCGTCGTCGGGTACTCGTAGTCGATGTCCACGCCGTTGAAGCCGTACTTCCGGACGAAGTCGACCGCCGAGTCCGCGAAGGTCTCGATGCCCGCCCGGTTGACCGAGCCGTCGGCGTTGGTGGCCATCGAGTAGAAGCCGCCCGAGTCCACGCGCGTGCCGTCGTCCGCGAAGTGGCCGCCCGTCTCGGCCCAGCCGCCCACCGAGATCATCGTCTTGACGTCCGGGTGCTGCTTCTTGAACTTGTTCAGCTGGTTGAAGTGGCCCTTGTAGGGAAGGTCCGGGTCCATCTCGGCGCCCTCGACCCCCGGCCACGTCATGCCGGTCGCCGGGTTCTTCCCGCTGTCCGCACCCACGGAGAGCTTGTTCTCGCCGTCGACGTGGGCGAAGGCGTAGTTGATGTGGGTGATCTTGTCCCACGGGATGTCGGAGGCGAGGTAGGCGGGCTTGCCGTCCTTGCCGGTGCGCCAGCTCGTGAAGTAGCCGATCACACGGCGCGGGTGGTCGGCGCCCATCTTCTCCCGGCCCGCCGAGTCGTAGACCGAGCAGTAGGGGACGTCGACGCCTGGGGTCTGGTAGAGCCCGTCGGGGCGGCAGTTCTCCTGGCCGGCGGCCTGCGAGGCGGTCGCCGGGAGGCCGGCGAGCAGCAGACCGCCGACGGCGGCGGCAGCCGCGAACAGGGCCGGCCCCGCTCTGTGGCGGGTTCTGGAGCGTGACGGGGAAGGCACAGTCGGTTCCTCTCCACGGAAGTTGCGCAGACCCTAGAGAGGACTAGACCAGTGAGTCAATAGGTATGGACCAATTGCAAGGCGGGGTGGGAGGGGTCCAGTTGGGGGCGGTCGTGGCACGGCCGGGACTCTCGTGGAAGCGTTCTGTGAGCCACTCCACACAATCCGTCCGCGTGGACGGCGATCAGGCGTGGCACACTGGCCCTGTACCAGAAGCAGCGCACTCCGGGGTCGGTGAAAGTCCGAACCGGCGGTTACAGTCCGCGACCCGGTCGCTTCCAGCGATCGGTTGACCAGGTGAAATTCCTGGACCGACGGTTAAAGTCCGGATGGGAGGCAGTGCGCGGCGGGTGAGCACACGTGCGCGCCGCCGATCTCTGGGCTCGCCCGTTGCCGGGCGGGTCCCGTCCGGCGTCGTTCCCGGTGTCCTCGCTCGCGACATCTGTCGTTCCCGACAGCCCCGGAGTCCGTGCCCGAAGAGGCAGGAGGACCCGGGAAGTGTTCACCGGAATCGTCGAAGAGCTGGGCGAGGTCACGGCCGTCGAGACCCTCGACGACGCCTGCCGCTTCCGCCTGCGCGGCCCCGTGGTCACCGAAGGCGCACGGCACGGCGACTCGATCGCCGTCAACGGCGTCTGCCTCACGGTCGTCGACCACGAGGGTGACGAGTTCACCGCGGACGTGATGGCGGAGACCCTCAACCGCTCCAGCCTGGGCGTCCTCACCACCGGCTCCCGAGTCAACCTGGAGCGGCCCACCGCCGTCGGCGCCCGCCTCGGCGGGCACATCGTGCAGGGCCACGTCGACGGCACCGGCGAGATCCTGGAGCGCAAGCCCTCCGAGCACTGGGAGCTCGTGAGGATCTCCCTGCCCGCGGACCTGACCCGCTACGTCGTGGAGAAGGGCTCCATCACCGTCGACGGCATCAGCCTCACCGTCGTCGACGCCGGCCCCGACTTCTTCACCGTCAGCCTCATCCCCACCACCCTCGCCCTGACCACGCTCGGCCTGAAGCAGCCCGGCGACCCGGTCAACCTCGAGGTGGACGTCATCGCCAAGTACGTCGAGCGCCTGCTCGGCGCCCGGGCCGCCCAGGGAGACACCAAGTGAACTGGCTCAACTCCGAGGCGTTCACACTCTTCGACCAGCACATCAAGTGGTCGGACATGATCGGCAACGTGATCGGCCTGCTCGGCCTCGCGCTCGGCTGGCGGCGCTCCATCTGGACCTGGCCCGTGCAGTTCGTCTCCGGACTCGTCCTCTTCACGGCCTTCGCCACCGCCCACCTCTCCGGCAGCGCGGGCAAGCAGATCGTCGTCATGGTCGTCGCCGCCTGGGGCTTCCGGCAGTGGAACCGCGGCAGGCAGCAGACCCAGGACGGTTCCATCGCCGTCCGGTTCGCCACCTGGCGCGAGCGCGGCGCACTGCTCGCCGCCGCCGCCGTCGGCACCCTCGCGGTCGGTGGCCTGTTCACCGCCTTCCCGGCCCTGTCCTGGGATCCCTGGCCGGACGCGTACATCTTCGTCGGCACCGTCGTCGCCATGTACGCCCAGGCGCGCGGCATGGTCGAGTTCTGGTTCGCCTGGCTGCTGGTCGACCTGGTCGGCGTCCCGCTGAACTTCGCCAACGGCTTCGCCTTCTCCGGCTTCGTCTACGTCATCTACGGCGCGCTCGTCCTGTGGGGCCTGCGCGACTGGTGGCTGCGCTCCCGCACCGCGGCGCGGCCCGTCCCGGAAGGAGCGCCCGCATGAGCACGGCACCGATCCTCTACAGCACCGACGGCCTCGACGATGTCGCTCTCGACCCCGTCGAGCAGGCCGTCGCGGACATCGCCGCCGGCCGGCCCGTCGTGGTCGTCGACGACGAGGACCGCGAGAATGAGGGCGACCTCGTCATCGCCGCCGAGAAGGCGACCGAGGAGATCGTCGCCTTCATGATGAGCGAGTGCCGCGGCCTGATCTGCGCCCCCATGGAGGGCGACGAACTGGACCGGCTCCGCCTCCCGCAGATGGTCGACGACAACACCGAGTCGATGAAGACCGCCTTCACCGTCTCCGTGGACGCCACCGCCCGGCACGGCGTCAGCACCGGCATCTCCGCCTCCGACCGCGCCACCACCCTCCAGCTCCTGGCGGGCGGCACCGCCGAACCGACCGACCTGGTCCGCCCCGGGCACATCTTCCCGCTGCGCGCCCGCTCCGGCGGCGTGCTCGTCCGAGGCGGCCACACCGAGGCCGCCGTCGACCTCGCCCGCCTCGCGGGCCTGCGTCCGGCCGGCGCCATCGTCGAGATCGCCGGCGAGGACGGGCGTATGCTGCGGCTGCCCGAGCTGATCCCGTTCGCCCGCAAGCACGGCCTGACGATCATCTCCATCGAGGACCTCATCGCCTACCGCCGCAGCGAGGAGCCCACCGTCCGCCGCGAGGCCGAGGTCCGGCTGCCCACCCGGCACGGCGAGTTCACGGCGTACGGCTACCGCTCCACCGTCGACGGAGTGGAGCACGTCGCCCTCGTGCACGGCGAGATCGGCGACGGCGCCGACGTCGTGGTCCGCATCCACTCCGAGTGCCTCACCGGCGACGTCTTCGGCTCCCAGCGCTGCGACTGCGGCCCCCAGCTGGACGCCTCGCTCGACCGTATCCAGGCCGAGGGCAGGGGAGTGGTCGTCTACCTGCGCGGCCACGAGGGACGCGGCATCGGCCTGATGTCCAAGCTGCGCGCCTACGAGCTCCAGGAGCGCGGCCGGGACACCCTCGACGCCAACCTGGAACTCGGCCTGCCCGCCGACGCCCGCGACTACGGCGCAGGCGCCCAGATCCTCATGGACCTCGGCGTGCGCGCCGTGCGGCTGATGACCAACAACCCGGACAAGAGCGACGCCCTCGAACGGCACGGCATCGAGGTCACCGGCCGCGAGCCGATGCCCGTCCAGGCCGGCGAGCACAACCTCCGCTACCTGCGCACCAAGCGGGACCGGATGGGACACGACCTGCCCTGGCTGGACACGACGCCCGTGTCCACCTGCGGCAACCAGTAAGCAAGCGAAGCGAGGAGAGACGTGAGCGGCAAGGGTGCACCGGACCTGTCCGTACGCAACGTGGGCGACCTGCGGGTCGCCGTCGTCGCGGCGCAGTGGCACGACAAGGTGATGGACGGACTGGTCGACGGCGCCCTGCGCGCCCTGCACGAGCTGGGCATCGACGAGCCGACCCTGCTCAGGGTCCCCGGCAGCTTCGAGCTCCCGGTGGTCGCCAAGGTCCTCGCGGGCCGCGGCTACGACGCGATCGTCGCCCTCGGCGTCGTCATCCGCGGCGGCACCCCCCACTTCGACTACGTGTGCCAGGGCGTGACCCAGGGCCTCACCCAGGTCTCGGTCGACACCGGCGTCCCCATCGGCTTCGGAGTGCTCACCTGCGACACCGAGGAGCAGGCCCTGGACCGGGCCGGCATCGAGGGCTCCCGCGAGGACAAGGGCCACGAGGCGGTGACCGCGGCCGTCGCCACGGCGGCCACACTCCGCTCAGTATCCGAACCGTGGCGTTAGGCCGGTCGGCACTACGCGTAAAGTGGGCGCCACCATGTCCAACAAGACTTTCGAAGAGCTCTTCACCGAGCTCCAGCACAAGGCCGCGAACGGCGACCCCGCCACCTCACGCACCGCCGAGCTGGTGGACAAGGGGGTCCATGCCATCGGCAAGAAGGTCGTCGAGGAGGCCGCCGAGGTCTGGATGGCCGCCGAGTACGAGGGCAAGGAGGCGGCGGCCGAGGAGATCTCCCAGCTGCTGTACCACGTCCAGGTGATGATGGTCGCCCGCGGGATCTCCCTGGACGACGTCTACGCCCACCTGTAAAGCCGAACCCCTTTTTCCATCCCTTCACACAAAGGAAGCCGACCTCATGCTGCGCATCGCCGTCCCCAACAAGGGTTCCCTGTCAGGCCCCGCGGGGGACATGCTGCATGAGGCCGGCTACCAGCAGCGCCGCGAGTCCAAGGAACTGCGCGTCGTCGACCCGACGAACGAGGTGGAGTTCTTCTACCTCCGCCCCCGGGACATCGCGATCTACGTCTCCTCCGGCAAGCTCGACATCGGCATCACCGGCCGCGACCTGCTGATCGACTCCGGTGCCGACGCCGAGGAGATCCTCCCGCTCGGCTTCGCCCGCTCCACCTTCCGCTTCGCCGGCAGGCCGGGCACCGCGGACGGCATCGAGGACCTGGGGGGCCGGACCGTCGCCACGTCCTACGAGGGCATCGTCGCCGCGCACCTGGCCGACCGGGGCGTCGACGCCTCCGTCGTCCACCTCGACGGCGCCGTCGAGACCGCCATCGAGCTCGGTGTCGCCGAGGTCATCGCGGACGTCGTCGAGACCGGAACCTCCCTGCGCAACGCCGGCCTGGAGGTCTTCGGCGAGCCCATCATGAAGTCCGAGGCCATCGTGATCCGCCGCTCGGGCGCGGAGCCCGACGAGACGACCGAGCCCAAGGTGCAGCAGTTCCTGCGCCGCCTCCAGGGCGTCCTGGTGGCCCGGACGTACGTGATGATGGACTACGACTGCCGCGTGGAGCAGCTGGAGAAGGCCGTCGCGCTCACCCCCGGCCTGGAGTCCCCGACCGTCTCCCCGCTGCACAACGAGGGCTGGGTCGCCGTCCGCGCGATGGTCCCGTCCAAGGAGGCCCAGCGGATCATGGACGACCTGTACGAGATCGGCGCACGGGCCATCCTGACCACGGCCATCCACGCCTGCCGCCTCTGAACGGTCGTCCACGCCTGCCGTCTTCGTGCGGCCCCCTCGCCGCCGCCTCTGAGCACGACCCGGAGCAACGCCATGCCCGACACCACGCCGGACACCACGTCGGACGCCACGCCGGCCCTGCCCGCCCTGCCCGTCACCTTCCGGCCGGGGCGCACCCGCGTGGTCCTGTCCGTTCTCGCCGTCGGCACGTTCGTGACCATCTCGGCGGTCGGCATGCTGCTGGACGGCCTCGGCACGGGGGAGCGCCTCAGCTTCGCGCTGACGGCCCTCCTCCTCGCCGGGGTCCTGTTCCTGCTGGCCCGGCCCCGGATCACCGCCGACGACGCGGGCGTCACCGTCGTCAACCTCACCACCAAGCGACGCCTCGCCTGGGCCGAGATCCTCCGGGTCAACCTCCGGCAGGGCGACCCCTGGGCCTTCCTCGACCTCAGCGACGGCACCAGTCTGCCCGCGCTCGGCATCCAGCCGGGCATCGCCCGGCAGCGCGCCATCCAGGACGCGCGTGCTCTGCGCGCCCTCGCCGAGGCCCGGTCCGGTGCCGCCCCCGAGGCGCCCCGCGGCTGACGCGCGGGGCGGTGCCCCTGCCGCGGGCACCCTTTTCGTGATTAATCTGGGAACGAGGACGCGGCCGTCGCGTCCTCGCCCCTGTCGCTCCGCCCGGTGCGCGGGGGTTCCCGCTACCCGAGGAGTGACTCCCTCCGGCGATGGACGGATCGTCCTGCAGTACCTGCGCCGCCCCCTGCTGTGACTCCCCACAGGCGGCGGCAACATGACCACCCCCCTGCTGCTCCTCGCAGCCGCGTTCCTGCTGATCCTCGCCAACGGCTTCTTCGTCGCGGCCGAGTTCGGCCTGGTGACCGTCGAACGGCCGGACGCCGAGCAGGCCGCCGCCGACGGCGACCGCCGCGCCCGCCGGGTCGTCGAGTCCCTCAAGGAGCTGTCCTTCCAGCTCTCCGGCACCCAACTCGGCATCACCATCACCTCCCTCGTCGTCGGCATGCTCGCCGAGCCGGCGCTCGCCCAGCTCCTGGACGGCCCTTTCACGGCGATCGGCACCCCCGACGGCGCCGTCCCCGGTGTCTCCGTCGTCGTGGGCATGCTGTTGGCGTCGGCGGTGCAGATGGTGATCGGCGAGCTGGTGCCCAAGAACTGGGCGGTGTCCAAGCCACTCCAGGTCGCGCGCTTCGTCGCGGGCCCGCAGCACGCCTTCGCCCGGCTCTTCCACCCGGTGATCGCCGCGCTGAACGCCGTGGCCAACCGCCTCGTCCGCGCCCTCGGCATCGAACCCACCGAAGAGCTGGCCTCCGCCCGCACCCCCGGCGAACTGGTCTCCCTGGCCCGGCACTCCGCCCGGGCCGGCGCACTGGAGCAGGACACCGCAGACCTCTTCGTACGGACCCTATCCCTGGGCGAACTGACCGCGCAGCACGTCATGACCCCGCGCGTGAGGGTCAGCGCCCTGCACTCCTCGGCCACCGCCGAGGACGTCGTCAACCTGACCCGCGCCACCGGCCTGTCCCGCTTCCCCGTCTACCGGGAGAAGATCGACGACATCCTCGGCATGGTCCACCTCAAGGACGCCCTCGCGGTCCCCGCACACGACCGGCTGCGCACCACCGCCGGCCGGATCGCCCGCCCCGCGCTGCTCGTCCCCGAAACGCTGCCCGTCAGGCCGCTGCTCACCCGCCTGCGCAACGAGCAGCCCATCGCGGTCGTCGTCGACGAGTACGGCGGCACGGCAGGCGTCGTCACCCTGGAGGACATCGTCGAGGAGATCGTCGGCGAGGTCCGCGACGAGCACGACGGCCTCGACATCCCCGAACTGGCCCCCGCCCCGCCCGAGGAGGGCCGGCCCGCCTGGGACGTCGACGGCAGCTGTCGCGTCGACGCCCTGCGGCGCATCGGCCTGAAGGCGCCCGAGGGGCCGTACGAGACCGTGGCCGGACTCGTCGCCGACCAGCTCGGCCGCATCCCGGCCGTCGGCGACCGGGCGGAACTGCCCGGCTGGCGTCTCCTGGTCCGCCAGGTCGGCCACTACCGCGCCGAGCGCATACGACTGGTGCGGACGGCGCCGGTCCCCGCGCCGGAGGCCGCCCGATGAGCGTCCTGCAACTCCTCTTCGCCGCGCTGCTCGTACTCGCCAACGGCTTTTTCGTCGGAGCCGAGTTCGCCCTCGTCTCGGTGCGCCGCAGCCAGATCGAACCACTCGGCACCGCCCGCGCCCGACAGGTGCTGTACGGCCTGGAACGGCTGCCGCAGATGATGGCCGCGGCCCAGTTCGGCATCACCGTCTGCTCCCTGACCCTCGGCGCGGTCGCCGAACCGACCGTCGCCCATCTGCTGGAACCGGTCTTCGAGTGGATCCACCTGCCACAGGGCATGATCCACCCGCTCGGTTACGCCATCGCGCTGGCCCTCGTGATCTTCTGCCACCTCGTCATCGGCGAGATGGTCCCGAAGAACCTCGCGATGGCCGCCCCCGAGAAGGCCGCGCTGTGGCTGAGCCCCGGCCTGGTCGGCTTCGCCCGCCTCTGCAGGCCGATCACCGCGGCCCTCGGCGCCTGCGCCCGGGGCGTTCTGCGGCTCTTCCACGTCGAGCCCAAGGACGAGGTCGAGGCCGTCTTCACCAGTGAGCAGCTCAACCGGTTGGTCGAGGACGCCGGCCAGGCGGGCCTGCTCGACCCGGAGGAGCAGGAACGCCTGGAGGACGCCCTGGAACTGGGCTCCCGCCCGGTCACCGACGTCCTCCTCGGGCGCGAGTCCCTGATCACGGTCAGCCCTTCGGTCACGCCGGGCGAGATCGTCGCGCTGACCGCCCGCACCGGGTACTCGCGCTTCCCGGTCGCGGCGGGCAAGGGCGCCTTCATGGGCTATCTCCACGTCAAGGACGTCCTCGACCTGGAGGACTCCGACCGGGCCGTCCCGCAGCACCTCTGGCGCCCGATGACGACCCTGCGCCCCGAACTGCCGCTGGACGACGCCCTCACGGTCATGCGCCGAGCGGCCACCCACCTGGCCCAGGTGACGGACGCCTCGGGAAAGGTCCTGGGCCTGGTCGCCCTGGAGGACGTACTGGAACTACTGGTCGGAGAGGTCAGGGACCCGGCCCACAGAGAGGTGACACTGGCGACGTAGGGCGGCGCCTCACATCCCCGGAGGGTCCTGCGGCCCCCGCCCCGACAGCACCTCCCCGTACGCCTGCATCAGATCCGGCAGCCGCAACGTCGCCAGGTCGTCCCGGGTCAGCACCCCGGGACACACGGACAGCCGCAGATCCCGGTACGCGCAGCTCTTCTCGTACAGCGTCCGCAGGAACCGCCCGTTCCCCAACTCGTCGATCCACCCCTGATCCACCACGTGCCCGGCGATCGACCGCAGCTCGTCGAGTGCCTCCTCGTCCCACCCGTCCCCGTTCTCGGCGGCGAGCACCTCACCGATGGAGGTCAGTTCCAGCGGCCGGTACGACGGGAAGTCGACCCGGGTGGTGAAGCGGGAGGACAGTCCCGGGTTGGCGGTCAGGAGCCGGTCCATGCCCTCCGGGTAGCCGGCCAGGATCACCACCAGGTGGTCGCGGTTGTCCTCGGCCCTCTTCAGCAGCACCTGGAGGGCCTCGTCGCCGTACGCGTCGCCCTTGCCGTAACCGGAGTTGGACAGGGAGTACGCCTCGTCGACGAAGAGAACGCCGCCGAGTGCGGAGTCGATCAGTTCGTTGGCCTTCACGGCGGTCTGGCCGAGGTACTCGCCGACCAGGTCGGCCCGCTGTGCCTCCACGAGGTGGTCGCCGCCGAGCAGGCCGAGGGCGTAGAAGACGCGGCCCAGGATGCGGGCCACAGTGGTCTTGCCGGTGCCGGAGGGGCCGGAGAAGACGAAGTGACGCTTGGGCGGCTGGACCGGCAAGCCCTGGCCGGCCCGCAACCGCGCCATGTTCAGCTGCGCGGACAAGGCCTTGACCTGCCGCTTCACCGGCTCCAGCCCTACCATGCGCTCCAGCTCGGTGAGTGCCTCCTCCAGTAAAGCGGGGTCGGTGGGCCCGGTGGGCAGGGAGGGGTCCGGTCCGCCGGCCTTCTCGCGCACCGACGGTCCGGTCAGCGAGGGCAGAGGGGTGCTCAGCGGGGGTTCGGGGGCGGAGAGCTTGAGGCCGCGCTCCTCGGTGCCGAAGAGGGGGTCGAGTCCGTCGACGCCGTCCAGGCCGTCCGGTCCCGTACCGGCCTGCGCGAGCCCCGCCAGGTCGGCGGCGTCGTCGTAGCCGTCGCTCTCGGCGATCGCCGCCAGCCGGGCCCAGGTGTCCATGAAGGCGGGGTCGACGCGGTGCACGGCCCGGTACAGCGGCAGCGCGGCGGCGCTGCGGCCCGTGCCCTCGTGCGCCCGCGCCAGCCAGTACCGTAGTTCCTTGCGCTGCGGCTGCTCGCTGCGGCATCGCATGAGGGCCGCCGACAGCAGGGGCTCGGCCTGTCCGTACATCTCCAGGCGGACCCGGGCCATGCCACTGAACAGTCCGGCCTCGATGCGCAGCAGGGGATCGCCGAGCAACGGGTCGGTGTGCCGGACGAGCTGTTCCCAGTCCTTGACGAGGTAGGCGCGACAGGCGTGCAGGAAGCGGACCTGGGGGTCGGCGTCCACCGGCGGCAGTCCGGCCAGCGCCCGGTCCAGTTCCGGCACGTGGCGGCCGTCCAGCCAGTGGGAGGCGTGCGCCAGCAGCAGATCCCGGGGATGCTCCAGTACGGGCTGAACCCACCAGCCCAGCCAGTACCACGAGTTGAGCGTACGACGATGGCGGGCGCGCTGCTCACCGAAGCGCTCGCGGTGCCGGAACATCCTCAGCAGCGCGTTGGTGGTGTCGACGCGCAGCGCGTGCAGTCCCAGCCAGCCGTCGGCCATCCCGGGATCGGCACGTACCGCGGTCCGGAACTCCTCCTCCGCCTGTGGATAGGCCCCCATGGTGTAGGCGTCCACGCCGCGCAGCCAGGCGAGGTCGGCCGGGGCCTGCGGGCCCTGCGTGCCGAAGTCCATCCCGTCCCCCACGTACCGTGCCCCCGTCGGTATGCCGCCGAGCCGTCGCCCGTCGGCCGCCTCGGCCAACGGCTGTGCCGTGGACCGGAGTTGCAAGGTGCGCGCGGCAACCGCCCGTAGGTCGCACCGAGGTGCATCGTACCCGCGGCGGTCTTTCCTCCGAAGGGTGCCGGGGCAGGCCGTTGCGCCAGGTGGGAGCGCACGGGGCGCGCACGGAACGGTGACCGAGGGTGAGCGTTTCGCGCCATGGAGCAGCCGGAAAAGGCGCTCAGGGCAGAACGAAGCCCCCGATCACGGGGGAACAACCGGGGGCTTCGCGTCTGCCGGCGGCTTCGAACTGCCGCACATCCAGAACGTAAGACCTGTACGGCCCCCGGGTCAAGCGGAGTTGAGGCACTCCGGCCGACTGTCGGACAGCGGTCTTCACGAGGTCAGCACATTGCGGAAGGTCCGTCACCGTGTGTGAGGAAGTGGGCTGGGGAGGAGGGTCCCGCAGGCCCCGGGAGTACCTCGTACCCCCCTTCTCTCTGCAGCACCAGAAGGTGCGCGTAGGGGCGCGAGGGGTCGTCGGCGAAGTGCCGGCGCTCTGCCGGGATCCACCCGTCCCAGAACGTCCGCTGCTCCGCTCCGTCGCGCGCCCTTCCACGTGCCCACGCCTCCTCGCGCGGCAGCTCCATCCAGAGCAGCCGGGCCAGGTGCGGACGCAGTGCCCCGCGCCCGGCGCCGACCCCCTCCACCAGGACCATCGGGGCCGGCGGCAGTGGGCGGGACGTCGTGAATGACCGGGCCCGCCAGTCGTAGGGGGCGTAGTGCGCGGTGTCACCGCGCCGCAGGGGCTCGATCACCTGGCGCAGCAGCGGCCCGGTCCAGTCGAACAGCTCGTCGTGGCTGGCGATGTCGTCGAGGTGCAGCACCGGCGCGCCGCCCAGTTCGGCGGCGAGCAACCCGGCGAACGTGGACTTCCCGGAACCGGCGTACCCGTCGACGCCGATCAGGCGCACCGGCCCGCAGGAGGGGGGAAGCCGACGGAGCCGGGCTGCGAGGTCGTGCATGGCGGGTCCTGGGCGGTGCGAAGGGACGGGCGGCGTTCGTCCCGCACTCTAACCGCGTCGCTCCGCCCACCCCCACGCCACTGGTCGATACCAATATTCGTGGCGTGGCGTGCGCAGAAGTGCTGGCAGGAGTGGGCACCGGCGGCCATAGTTGGCGCACAACCGTGCAACGGACCCGCCCGACTCGGACACCTGGGGGTCTTCCGCCCATGAGCAGAGCCGAACAGCCGTCCCGCAGAACCGTCCTGGCCGCCGCCGTCGCGGCCGCCGTGGCGGGCAGCGCGATCCCGGCCACCGCAGAAGCGACGCCCGGCGCGGTCGCCGGCCGCGCGGACCCCGACCGCGGCCCCGCCGGACAGGTCGACTACCGCGCCTGGACCACCTTCCGCGACTGGCGGCGCGGCACCGCGCAGGGTGCCCGTCCCGTCGCGGGCGCCCGGCCCGGTGTCGTGATCGGCACCCCGGCCGGCATCACCGAGTACACCGACCCGCACACCGGCAGGGCCGCCACCTGGGAGTACGCGACCTGGACCTCGCCCGTCCACCGGCTCGTCGTGCCCTCGACGGAGGTCATCGCCTCCTGGAACGCGCACACCCCGAGCGGCACCTGGCTCCAGGTCGAGCTCAAGGGCACCTACTCCGACGGCACGGACACCCCCTGGTACGTGATGGGCCGCTGGGCGGCAGGCGACCAGGACATCAAACGCACCTCGGTCGACGACCAGAGTGACGGCAGGAGCAGCGTCTGGACGGACACGTTCGCCATCGACGACGCCTCCACCGGCCTGCGCCTGGCCTCCTACCGGCTCAGGCTCACCCTCCACCGCCGCCCCGGTACGAGGGTGACGCCCACCGTCTGGCGGCTCGGCGCGATGGGCTCCGACGTGCCCGACCGCTTCACCGTCCCGGCCTCCACCCCCGGGCTCGCCCAGGAGCTGCGCGTCCCGCGCTACTCGCAGGAGATCCACAAGGGCCAGTACCCCGAGTACGACAACGGTGGCGAAGCCTGGTGCAGTCCGACCTCCTCGCAGATGATCATCGAGTACTGGGGCGGCCGGCTCACCGAGGAGCAGCTCGCCTGGGTCGACCCCTCCTACGCCGACCCGCAGGTGTGCCACGCCGCCCGGTACACGTACGACCACCAGTACGCCGGCTGCGGCAACTGGCCCTTCAACGCCGCCTACGCGGCCACCTTCAAGGGCCTCCAGGGTGTGGTCACCCGCCTCGGTTCCCTCACCGACCTGGAGACGCTGATCGCGGCCGGCATCCCGGCCATCACGTCCCAGTCCTTCCTGGAGGAGGAGCTGACCGGGGCCGGTTACGGCACCTCCGGCCACCTGATGACCGTGATCGGCTTCACCGCCGACGGCGACGTGATCGCCAACGACCCGGCCTCGGACGACAACGAGTCCGTGCGCCGTGTCTACAAGAGGCGCGAGTGGGAGAACATCTGGCTCAGGACCAAGCGGTACAACGCCAGTGGCAAGGTCGCCTCCGGCACCGGCGGTGTCTGCTACCTGTACTTCCCGGCCCATCCCAGCCCGCGCCAGCGCAAGGCCCTCGCGGCGGTGGGCGTGCGCTGACCGCACCGCACCGCGACGACGGCCCCGGGCACCGCTCCGGCACCGCCGGGGGCCGTCTGCCGGGGGCGTGCGGCCCGCTGTGACCAACGTCTCCGCCGCAAAAGCCGCTCACGGTGGCAAGGTGGACAGGGTTACCGCCGGGGGAGGCGGGGTGCCGGGGGAGTCGGGGGAGTCCACCGAACGTCGAGATCAGTGAGAAGCCATGAGCGCACACACCGCCACCGCCGCCCGGGTCCGTACCGGCGGGCCCAAGGACGACGGCCCGAAGATCGTCGAGCACGTCATGGGCTGGACCCTTGTCGTGGTGATCGCGATGCTGGTCGTCCAGCTGGGTCTGCTGTGATCTGTGCGGTCTGCTGCGACGCGACCCTTGTGTGACCTGCCCCACGACTCGGCCTGCCATACTGCGGATGTCCTGCCCCCCGTAGGAGACCAGGGTCGAAATTGAACATTGGTCAACAGCGTGCCGCCGCCCGTCCCCGGGCGCGCGGTACCGAGCGCTCGCTGACGCGCCGCGCCGAACTCATCGCCATCGGGCGGATGCTGTTCGCCGACACGTCGTACGACGCGCTCTCGATGGATGACATCGCCCGGCAGGCGCGTGTCGCCAAAGGGCTGATCTACTACTACTTCCAGTCCAAGCGGGGCTACTACCTGGCGATCATCCAGGACTCGGTCGCCGGTCTCGTCACCACGGCCGCGGGCGGCACCGAACTGGCACAGGTGGACCGCGTCCACCGCACCATCGACGGCTACCTGCGCTACGCCGAGCACAACCAGGCGGCCTACCGCACGATCGTCAGCGGCGGAGTCGGGTTCGACACCGAGGTGCACGCCATCCGGGACGGGGTGCGTGAGGCGGTCGTCGTCACCATCGCCGAAGGAGCATACGGGCGTTCCGACGTCGGACCGCTGGCTCGCATGGGCCTGCTCTCCTGGGTGTGCGGCGTCGAGGGCGCCACCCTGGACTGGATCGGCCGTCCCGGACTGCCCCGCGAGACCATGCGCGACCTGCTGGTGAAGTCGCTCGGCGGCACCCTGCGCGCCATCGAGGAGCTGGACCCCGCCTACCCGGCCCCGCCCGCCGCCCGCCGGGACGGCTGACGAAGGGCGAGGGCCGGAACCTTCCTTGAAGTAAGCGGTCGTTAACTGGTGACTCCATGCCTCCGATCGGGCATACTCACAGCGCACAGCCGCTGGTCAGCCGCTTCCGTGACCCGGGAGTGCGAGCATCGGCCAGGCCCGAACGACCCGGCGGAACCGCCTCCACCCAAGGCGCACATCCGCCGATGTGCCCGACAGGGAGGAGAGCGTCGCCATGCCCGACCGCGCCCCGCAGCCGGTGGACCGGCAACTGCCCACGGACGAGGCACGGGATCTGATCTCGCTCGTCCGCGACATCGCGCAGCGTGAGATCGCCCCGAACGCGGCCGAGGAGGAGGACGCCGGATGCTTCCCGCGCGAGGTCTTCACCCTGCTCTCCGAATCCGGCCTGCTCGGGCTGCCCTACGACGCCGAGTACGGCGGCGGCGAGCAGCCGTACGAGGTCTACCTCCAGGTCCTCGAAGAGCTCGCCGCCGTCCGGCTCACCGTCGGTCTCGGCGTGAGCGTGCACACTCTCGCCTCCTACGCGCTCGCCGCGTACGGCACCAAGGAGCAGCAGGGCGAGCACTTGCCCGCGATGCTCGGCGGTGGCCTCCTCGGCGCCTACTGCCTCTCCGAACCCGCCTCCGGATCGGACGCCGCCTCGCTGCGCACCAAGGCCGTCCGTGAGGGCGGTGGCTGGGTGATCACCGGCACCAAGGCGTGGATCACGCACGGCGGCATCGCCGACTTCTACACCGTGATGGCCCGTACGGGGGAGGACGGCCCGCGGGGAATCACCGCGTTCCTGGTCCCCGGCGATGCCAAGGGGCTGAGCGCCGCGGTGCCGGAGAGGAAGATGGGACTCAAGGGCTCGCCCACGGCGCAGGTCCACCTCGACGGGGTGCGGGTTCGCGACGCCCGGCGCCTCGGCGACGAGGGACAGGGCTTCGCGATCGCCCTGTCCGCGCTCGACTCCGGGCGGCTCGGCATCGCCGCCTGCGCGATCGGCGTGGCCCGGGCGGCGTTGGACGAAGCGGTGTCCTACGCGGCCGAGCGGCGGCAGTTCGGCAAGCCGATCGCGGACTTCCAGGGGCTGCGCTTCATGCTCGCCGACATGGCGACCCAGATCGAGGCCGGCCGCGCGCTGTACCTGGCGGCGGCCCGGCTGCGCGACGCCGGGCTGCCGTTCGCCAAGCAGGCCGCCATGGCCAAGTTGCACTGCACCGACACGGCGATGCGGGTCACCACCGACGCCGTGCAGATCCTCGGCGGGTACGGCTACACCGCGGACTTCCCGGCCGAGCGGTACATGCGCGAGGCCAAGGTGCTGCAGATCGTCGAGGGCACCAACCAGATCCAGCGGATGGTCATCGCCCGTCACCTCGCGGGTCCCGAGGGACGCTGAGGTCACCGGTGGCGCCGGCTTGGGCGGTGGCGCGGAAGTCACCGGTGGTGCGGAAGCCCTCGAGCCCGCGCTCAGGCGCCGCGAGCCGGATCCACTCCGGGTCGTGGCGCCCCGGCAGGGTGCGCCCGCGGTCGGCCCAGGTCCGCATCAGCTCACGGTAGATCGGCGGGTCCGGGACCTGCGGAGCCGGGGGGACCCGTCCCGCGGGCACCGGGACGACCGCGCGACGCCGACGCGCGGTCGCCGAGTACGTGGGGGTCATACCCGGGCAACGCGGCAGAGGCGGGCAGGACACCGGCTCATGGAATCGAGCGTGAGTTCGCGGGCGTACGCGGCTGAGTCGCCGTCACGGGACCGGTCCTGACGTGTCGTCACCTGCACCGGCCCGGGCGGCGCACGTCGACCCGTGCCACGGCGTCCCTGCGGGTCATGGCACGGGTCGGGGTGCGGAACGGGTCTACGCCCCCGCAGATTGGCTGCTCGGGCGGCTCAGGCGGCCTCGCGCCGCATCGTCGGCACACGCATCGGGCGTGAGCCCGGACCGCCGACGTGGGAGAAGGGCTGGGTCCGCCAGTCGAGGCCCTGAGGGAGCGTCAACAGCAGAGCCGTGTCCTGCTCGTGGGGCTGGAACGACTTGTCCGCGGGGCGGGCGTCGGCGGCCCTGCGGCCGGTGCCGGCACAGACCGAGAGCCCGAACGGGTTCCATGGTGAGGCGCACAGGGCGTGCTCCGGCAGCACCTCCTCGTCCGCCAGCAGGGCGATGGGCTGCGCGCAGTCCGGGCAGATCACCCGGTACATCTCGAAGGTGTCGTAGGTGTCGAGTTCCTCGTCGTCGAAGGCGTCGGGTTCGACGCCCTCCGATGCGAGCTCGACGACCGGCTGCTGCCGCTTGGGCGTGGTACGTCCAGGGCGCTTAAGACTCTGCATTGGGTTCTCCCCCTCGGGCTGGGCCGTGACGGCACTGCGGCCTCGACCACAGCAAGCACTTCCCGTCCCCCCTGCGGGGTAATCACGAGGACATCACGGAGACCGTTCGGAGGGTGTGGTCTTCGTCACATGCCGCTCGTAAGTGCCCCCTGCGGCGCATTTGTCCCCACTCGGCCGTCGGTCGACCCTACGTCACATCACGAACCGGGCATGACCCGGACTGCTCAGGTATCCGAGGAGATCAACCGCACTGTAGGTTCTTGCGCCATGGAGGAGCTGGACCGACAGATCGTGCAGCTGCTCGTCAGGGACGGGCGGATGAGCTACACAGACCTGGGCAAGGCCACGGGCCTGTCCACGTCGGCCGTGCACCAGCGGGTGCGGCGGTTGGAACAGCGCGGCGTGATCCGCGGTTACGCCGCGGTCGTCGACCCGGAGGCCGTCGGGCTGCCGATGACCGCCTTCATCTCGGTGAAACCGTTCGATCCCAGCGCCCCCGACGACATCGCGGACCGCCTGGCCGGAGCCCCGGAGATCGAGGCCTGCCACAGCGTGGCGGGCGACGAGAACTACATCCTCAAGGTGCGTGTGTCCACCCCGCACGAGCTCGAGGAACTGCTCGCCCGGGTCCGCTCCCTCGCCGGGGTGTCGACCCGGACCACCGTGGTGCTGTCCACGCCCTACGAGTCCCGGCCGCCGCGGGTCTGACGGGCGCCCGGGCTCGTCGGCGCCGCCCCGGGCGCCGGGTCGTCCCGACGCTTTCGGGTTCCCGCCTCGCGCGGCGTGGCGCGGCCGACCCCCCTGCGGGGTCGTTCGCGAGAGGGGCGAGACTGGTGCTCATGAGTGAGTCCACCACGCCGTCCACGACCGTCCTGCTGCGCCGCGGCGAGGTCCACAGTCCCGCCGACCCCTTCGCGACGGCGATGGTCGTCGAACGCGGCCAGGTCGCCTGGGTCGGCTCCGAGGGCGCCGCGGACGCCTTCGCGGACGGTGTGGACGAGGTGATCGACCTGGACGGCGCCCTGGTCACCCCGGCGTTCACCGACGCACACGTGCACACCACGTCCACGGGCCTCGCCCTCACCGGCCTCGACCTGTCCGGTGCCCCCACCCGTGAGGCGGCCCTCGCCCTCGTACGGGACTTCGCCGCGGCCCGCCCGGACGACCGCGTCCTCCTCGGCCACGGCTGGGACGCCGCCCGCTGGCCCGACGGCCTGCCTCCGACCCGCGCCGAGCTGGACGAGGCCGCGCACGGGCGCCCTCTCTACCTCAGCCGTATCGACGTCCACTCGGCCGTCGTCACGACCGCCCTGCTCGATCTGCTCCCGCGGGACGCCGGCCGCGTGGACGGCCCGCTCACCGCCGACGCCCACCACGCCGTACGCGCCGCGGCCCTCGGGGCCGTTGCCCCCGCCCAGCGCACCGAGGCCCAGCGCGCCGCCCTCGCGCACGCCGTCTCTCTCGGTATCGGGACCGTTCACGAGTGCGCGGGGCCGGAGATCTCCTCCGAGGACGACCTCACCGGCCTGCTGCGTCTCGCGGCCGAGCGGCGCGGGCCGCGAGTGATCGGATACTGGGCCGAACAGGACGTCGACAAGGCGAGGGAGCTGGGCGCCGTCGGCGCCGCGGGCGACCTCTTCGTCGACGGCTCCCTCGGCTCGCACACCGCCTGCCTGCACCAGCCGTATGCCGACGCGGGTCACACCGGCACCGCCTTCCTGGACGCCGGTGCCGTCGCCGCCCACGTCGGCGCCTGCACCGAGGCCGGCCTCCAGGCAGGGTTCCACGCCATCGGCGACGCCGCCGTGACCACAGTGGTGGAGGGGGTGCGCGCCGCCGCCGACGAGCTCGGCCTCGCCCGGATCCGCGCCGCCCGGCACCGCGTCGAGCACGCCGAGATGCTCACCCCCGAGACTGTCGCGGCCTTCGCCGAGCTGGGCCTGACCGCCTCCGTCCAGCCCGCCTTCGACGCCCTGTGGGGCGGCGAGGACGGCATGTACGCCCAGCGCCTGGGCACCGGACGGGCCGGTACCCTCAATCCCTTCGCGGCCCTGCTTCGAGCCGGCGTCCCGCTCGCCTTCGGCTCCGACAGCCCGGTCACGCCTTTCGATCCGTGGGGCACCGTCCGGGCCGCCGCCTTCCACCGGACGGCGGAGCACCGCGTCTCCGTGCGCGCCGCGTTCACGGCACACACGCGCGGCGGCTGGCGGGCGGTCGGACGCGACGACGCGGGTGTCCTGGTGCCGGGCGCGCCCGCGGACTACGCCGTGTGGCGTACCGGGGAACTCCTGGTCCAGGCCCCCGACGACCGGGTGGCGCGCTGGTCGACCGACCCGCGCTCCGGCACCCCCGGTCTGCCCGATCTGACTCCGGGCCGGGACCTGCCCGTCTGCCTGCGCACCGTGGTGGGCGGCCGGACGGTGTTCGTACGGCCGGGCGAGTGATCTCCACGGCCGACGGGGCGATGATCTTCTTCCGCGTACGACCTGCGTGTCCACCGCTCTGACCTGCGCGTTGACGCGGAAGCCGCAGGTCGAACGACTGTTGACAGGCGACGGCAGGGGGCCGGTAGGTTCGGCCGAGTCCACCACCGGACGCCCGACGGGGAATCTTCCGCGCACGCGTCGCGGCGCCGCTGGGTCAGGGACGGTGTGCCGCTCAGGGGCACTGTCACTGGGAGCCAGGCTCAGCGCTCGCGCCGCGACGAGGGGACGTTCCGGCCGGTCGGGAGGTGTGACCCGGGTGGGGCCCGGGCGCTCAGTAGACAACGGCTTTCGGTCGACCCGCAGCCAGCGGGCCCCAGGTCGGCCCGAAGGGCGCCGGGCCCCCATCCGCAGCGGAAACGGTCCTTAACCGCTCATCCCTACCCCGGTCCTAGGGAAATGACACCGCCATACGAACGTCCTGTCACGTCATCGCAGGCCGCGGCCATTATGGTGGTCCTCTGCGTACGGACATGAAGGGACAGCGGTGAACGACGGCGACGGGACGCCCGCGGAAGCGGGGCGGGGGAGGCGGTTCGGCCCCCTGGGTACGGCCTTGGTGATCGTTCCGACCTACAACGAGGCGGAGAACATCAAGGCGATCGTCGCGCGTGTACGCGAGGCGGTCCCTCAGGCGCACGTTCTCGTGGCCGACGACAACAGCCCCGACGGCACCGGCAAGCTCGCCGACGAACTGGCCGCCGAGGACGATCACGTCCAGGTCCTGCACCGCAAGGGCAAGGAGGGTCTGGGCGCCGCCTACCTCGCGGGCTTCCGCTGGGGCCTGGAACACGGTTACGGCGTACTGATCGAGATGGACGCCGACGGCTCCCACCAGCCCGAGGAACTGCCCCGCCTGCTGACCGCGCTCAAGGGTGCCGACCTGGTGCTCGGCTCCCGTTGGGTGCCCGGCGGCCGGGTGGTGAACTGGCCCAAGTCCCGCGAGTTCATCTCCCGCGGTGGCAGCATGTACTCGCGCCTCGCGCTCGACCTGCCGCTGCGCGACGTCACCGGCGGCTACCGCGCGTTTCGCCGCGAGACCCTGGAAGGGCTAGGCCTGGACGACGTCTCCTCGCAGGGCTACTGCTTCCAGGTCGACCTCGCCCGCCGGGCGATCAAGGCGGGCTACCACGTCGTCGAGGTGCCGATCACGTTCGTCGAGCGTGAACTGGGCGACTCCAAGATGAGCCGCGACATCCTGGTGGAGGCGCTCTGGCGGGTCACCACGTGGGGCGTGGGGGAGCGGGTCGGCAAGGTCCTGGGCCGCGACAGGCAGCTCCACAGGGCGGACGGTGAACCGGCCGGCGCGCCGGCCGAGGCACCGGCGGACGAGTCCGTGGGCGAGTCGACGGGCGAAGGCCCCGGCGCGGAACCCGCCGAGAAGGCCGAGAAGCCCGCCGAACCCGCCGAGAAGCCGGTCGAGAAGCCTGCCGAGCCGGGTGGCACGACGGCGGCACAGGTACCCGACAAGAACACCTGATCGTCCCCTTATGCCGTGCTGAGCCGGGGCCAGGCACACTGGGGGTATGACGACTGGCGCTCAGACCCCCAGGTCCCCCGCCCGGCCCCCGCGCTCCAGGCTGCGCACCTTCGTGCCGCTCGGCGTCGCCGCGTGGCTCGTTCTGGAGATCTGGCTGCTGACCGTGGTCGCGGGTGCCTCCAGCGGGTTCGTTGTCTTCCTGCTGCTGGTCGCGGGCATCGTCCTCGGCTCCGTGGTGATCAAGAGTGCGGGCCGCCGGGCCTTCAGGAACCTCACGGAGACGCTGCAACAGCAGCAGGCCGGCGTCATACCCGAGGCCCGTTCGAACAGCGAGGGCAACGGCCTGATGATGCTGGGCGGTCTCCTCCTGATACTTCCCGGTCTCATCTCGGACGCGCTGGGCCTGCTCATGCTGCTGCCGCCGGTCCAGAAGGCCGTGAGCCGCTACGCGGAGCGGACGGTGGAGCGCAAGCTCCGCGAGGCCGGCCCGGGCACCCTGGGTGACGCCTTCCGCCAGGCCCGCATGCACCAGCCGGACGGCAAGGTCGTCCAGGGCGAGGTCGTACGGGACGACGCGGACGACGCACCTCAGGACCCCCGCCCTCCGCTGACGCGCTGAGCCGCACACCCCCGCACCGCGACCCGGACACACCAAAAACCGCGGGTGCCGTACGTGAAAGCCACGTACGGCACCCGCGGTGTTCGGTTGTGCTGCTTACAGTTTCCCGCTACGCACTCTTGCGGCTGTCTCGCGGATGTACCGCGATGTTCATCGCACCGGAGCGCAGAATGGCCAGCCGCTCTTCGAGGACCTCTTCGAGTTCCTCGCGGGTGCGTCGCTCCATCAGCATGTCCCAGTGCGTACGCGCGGGCTTGGCCTTCTTCTCCTCAGGGCCGTCGCCGTCCACGAGGAGTGCCTGGGCCCCGCAGACCTTGCACTCCCACTCCGGCGGGATCTCCGCCTCGACCGAGAAGGGCATCTCGAATCGATGCCCCTTCTCGCATGCGTACTCCACGGCCTGGCGCGGGGCCAGGTCGATGCCGCGGTCCGTCTCGTAGCTGGTCACCACGAGGCGCGTGCCGCGAAGAGCTCGCTCACTCATGAATCGTGCCTCCCGGGCTTGTCGCCCACAGGACAGGTGTCGCTGTCGTCGTCTTCCGGTCAACGTCCGGGCGGCGGTAAAGATTCCCGTCCCGACTCCCGTTCCGGGCGTCTGCGTCGCCGTCGCAGTCGCAGCCTTGCAACCAGTGCAGTACCCGCCGTCGTCCGGTTTGTCACCCCTGCCAGCAGGTGCGACATAGCCTTTCGGCACCTTTGACGCGCAGTAACGGTACGCCTGGCAGGCCAAACGCGTACACTACAGCCCTTTCGCGCCGAGTGCTAAATCCTTTCGGGTACCGGGTTGCCCGCGTCGCCGATCGCCCGCCGCACCGGCACCCGGGCGAGTAGCACGAAACCGAGGACGAAGAAGGCCACCAGCGAGATGATCGCGTCCCGGTAGCTGCCGGTCAGCTGGTAGGTGAGCCCGAAGAGGAGCGGCCCGAGCCAGCTCATCCCGCGGTCGCTCAGCTCGTACGCCGAGAAGTACTCGGCCTCCTTGCCGGGCGGCACCAGGTGCGAGAACAGGGAGCGGGACAGCGCCTGGCTGCCGCCCAGGACGAGCCCGATGCCGGCGGCCAGAACGAAGAACCACACCGGCTCCCCGGCCGGCAGGAAGTACCCGGCCGCGAGCGTGACCGTCCAGGCGACCAGTGACCCGAGGATCGTGCGCTTCGCCCCGTACGTCCGGGCCAGCCGGCCCAGTGCCAGCGCGCCCGCCACCGCCAGCAGCTGGACCAGCAGTACGGCCACGATGAGGGTGGACTGCCCGAGGTCCAGCTCCTTCGAGCCGTAGACCGAGGCCTGGGAGATCACCGTCTGGATGCCGTCGTTGTAGACGAGGTACGCCAGCAGGAACGCCAGAGTGAGCGGACGGCGGCGCATGTCGCGGACGGTCGCCGCGAGCTGCCGGAAGCCGGGCAGGGTGGCCGACCGCGTGCCCTCGCGTCCCCGCGCGGGTGTACGGCGGTCACGCAGCCGCCTCAACGGGATGAGCGCGAAGGCGCCCCACCACAGGCCGGCCGACGCCAGGCAGACGCGGACCGCCGCGCTCTCGCTCAGCCCGAAGGAGTCGTGGGCCGTGTAGAGGATCAGGTTCGCGACCAGGACCAGTGCGCCGGCCGCGTACCCGAAGGCCCAGCCCCGGGACGAGACCGCGTCACGCTCCTCGGGAGGGGCGATCTGGGGCAGGTAGGAGTTGTAGAGCATCATCGCCACCGACTGCGCGGCGTTGGCGACGACCAGGAGCAGTCCACCCAGCAGATAGCGGTCGCCGTCGAGGAAGAACATGCACGTCGTGGCCGCGGCCCCGGTGTACGCGGCGGCGGCCAGCAGCGGCTTCTTGCGGCCCGAGCGATCGGCCGCGGCGCCCACCAGGGGCATCACCAGCACCGCCACGATCACCGACAGGGACACCGAGTACGCGAAGAAGGACCCGGCCCGCACGGGTATGCCCAGCGGGTGGACGTATCCGTCCGCGTCCGCCGCCGCCTCGGCGACCGACGTCAGATAGGGGCCCAGGAACACGGTGAGCACGCTCGTCGAGTAGACCGAGCACGCCCAGTCGTAGAAGTACCAGCCGCGCTGTTCGCGCCGTCGGTCGTCGGCGCCGTCGGCCGCGTCCGTCCGCAGGGTGTCGGTGCCCACCCGTGCCCTCGCTTCCCCGTGAACGCGCGACGCCCCGGGGCTCGGCAGCGGTTCTCCGGCGGTCCTGGACGGTCCGGAGAGTCCCGGACGGTCTCAGACCCAGACGCCGCGGTCCTCCATGACCTTGCGCAGTGTGTCGATGTGATCGGTCATGATGCCATCCACGCCCAGGTCCAGGAGCCGGTGCATGTGGTCGGGGTCGTTCACCGTCCAGACGTGCACCTGGAGGCCGCGCGCGTGGGCGGTGCGGACGAAGCGGTGGTCCACCACCTGGATGCCCGACTGGACCTCCGGCACCTGCGCGGCCACCGCCGAGCGGCGCAGTGCGGCAGGGAGGCCCCAGGAGCGCAGCCGCAGGCCGAGGACGCCCCGGGTGCCGTACGAGGTGGCCAGGCGCGGGCCGGCCAGCCGCTGGGCGCGGACGACGCGGGCCTCGGAGAAGGAGCCGACGCAGATCCGGTCCCAGGTGTTCGTGCGCCCGATCAGCTCCAGGAGCGGCAGCAGCGCGGACTCCGCCTTGACGTCGATGTTCCAACGCACCCCGGGGAAGGTTTCCAGGAGCTCCTCGAAGAGGGGTACCGGCTCCTCGCCCGCCACACGCGCGCGGCGGACCTTCTCCCACCTGAGATCGGCGATCCGGCCGGCCCCGTCCGTCACCCGGTCCAGGGTCGCGTCGTGGAAGGCGACGATCCTTCCGTCCCGCGTGGCGTGGACGTCCGTCTCGATGTACCGGTAGCCCGCCTCCACCGCGCGTCGGAACTGCCGCAGCGTGTTTTCCAGGCCGTCCGCCGCACCGCCCCGGTGGGCGAAGGCGATCGGACCGGGATGGTCCAGGTAGGGATGGCGTATGGCGGTGGTCACGGACGCAGTATCGCGCGCCGGGGTTGACCGGCGGCAACCACCGTGCTGCCGCCGGATGCCGGGGGAACGGCGAACACGCGCAGGAACACCTGGGCGAGCGGGCCGATCGACACCGCGTACAGCAGGGTGCCGACTCCGACCGTGCCGCCGAGTGCGAAGCCCGTCAGTACGACGGTGATCTCGACGGCGGTCCGCACCAGGCGCACCGACAGCCCCGTGCGCTCGTTCAGCCCGGTCATCAGGCCGTCGCGCGGGCCCGGACCGAACCGGGCGGCGATGTACAGCCCGGTCGCCGCGCCGTTCAGGACGATCCCCGCCACCATCATGGCGGTCCGCAGCGTCCAGCCGTGGGCGTCGGGCACCACGGCCAGCGTCGCGTCCATCGCGGCGCCGATCACCAGCACGTTGGATATCGTGCCGAGGCCCGGCCGCTGGCGCAGTGGGATCCACAGCAGCAGCACCGCCGCACCGAGCAGAGTCAGCACCACGCCCATCGACAGGCCGGTGCGCTCCGCGAGACCCTGGTGCAGCACGTTCCACGGCTCCAGGCCGAGTCCCGACCTGACCAGCAGCGCCGAACTCGCGCCGTACAGCACGAGACCGCCGAAGAGCTGGGTCAGTCGCCGTGTGAGATGCCGGTGTCCGGACTGCCCGGACTGCCCGGAGCAGCTGGGCCTGGTGGTCTGCCTGGACAAGATGTCCCCCCTGTGTGGTGGTAGTGGCCTGCTGCGTGCCACTCTGTGGCTTGAGAAGGAGAGCCAACCATGGCCAATTCCGAGAAGGTGGACTGATTTCCATGGCTCAGTGGACCTCGGCCGTGGGGGCGGGGCAGCTCGCCCGGCTGCTCGGCTCCCAGCAGGACCGTCCGGCCGGGCCCGGCACCCGCCGCCCGCCCGCCTACCGCGCGCTCGCCGACGGCATCCGGCTGTTGGTGCTGGAAGGGCGCGTGCCGGTCGCCGCCCGGCTGCCCGCCGAACGCGAGCTGGCCATGGCCCTGACCGTCAGCCGCACCACCGTCGCCGCCGCCTACGAGGCGCTGCGCGCCGAAGGCTTCCTGGAGTCGCGGCGCGGTGCCGGCAGCTGGACCGCCGTGCCTGCCGGGAACCCGTTGCCGGCCCGCGGTCTGGAGCCGCTGCCGCCCGAGGCCCTCGGGTCGGTGATCGACCTGGGCTGCGCGGCGCTGCCCGCGCCCGAGCCCTGGCTCACCCGTGCCGTGCGGGGAGCCCTGGAGGAGCTTCCCCCTTACGCGCACACCCACGGCGACTATCCGGCAGGGGTGCCCGCACTGCGCTCGATGATCGCCGAGCGCTACACCGCGCGCGGGATCCCGACCATGCCCGAGCAGATCATGGTGACCACGGGGGCGATGGGCGCCATCGACGCCATCTGCCACCTCTTCGGGGGACGCGGCGAGCGCATCGCCGTGGAATCGCCCTCGTACGCCAACATCCTGCAGCTGATGCGCGAGGCGGGGGCCCGGCTGGTCCCCGTCGCGATGGCCGAGGGGCTCACCGGCTGGGACGTGGACCGCTGGCGCCAGGTGCTGCGTGAGGCCGCGCCCCGGATCGCGTACGTGGTCGCCGACTTCCACAACCCCACCGGCGCGCTCGCCGACGACGACCAGCGGCGGCGGCTGGTGGACGCGGCGCGCTCGGCGGGGACGGTGCTGGTGGCCGACGAGACGATGAGCGAGCTGTGGCTGGAGGACGAGGTCGAGATGCCGCGCCCGGTGTGCGCCTTCGACCCGGCCGGATCCACGGTCGTCACCGTCGGCTCCGCCAGCAAGGCGTTCTGGGCGGGGATGCGCATCGGCTGGGTCCGCGCCGCGCCCGACGTGATCCGCAGTCTGGTCGCCGCGCGCGCGTACGCCGACCTGGGCACGCCCGTACTGGAGCAGCTCGCGGTGAACTGGCTCTTCAGCACCGGCGGCTGGGCACAGGCCGTCCAGGTGCGGCGCGAGCAGGCCCGCCAGAACCGGGACGCGCTGGTGGCCGCGGTGCGACGGGAGCTGCCCGACTGGGAGTTCGAGCTGCCGCGGGGCGGGCTCACCCTGTGGGTTCGCACCGGGGGCCTGTCGGGCTCTCGGCTGGCCGAGGTGGGGGAGCGGCTGGGGGTACGGGTCCCGTCCGGGCCGCGCTTCGGGGTCGACGGGGCCTTCGAGGGCTACGTCCGGCTGCCGTTCACCGTCGGTGGCGTGGTGGCCGAGGAGGCGGCGGTACGCCTCGCCGCGGCGGCCCGGCTGGTGGAGAACGGGGGCGTCGGGGGCGGCGAGGCACCGCGGACGTTCGTGGCGTAGAGGCGCAGGGTGTGACGCGGGCCCTTGGGTGGCGAGGCCCGGGTCCAAGGTGTGGGCGGCCCCGGCCCGGTGTCAGGAGGTCTCCGCCGCGACCGCCTTCGCCGGGACCGTCTCCGCCGGGGCTGGTTCCACCGCTGTCTCCCCCGAGACCGGCGCCGGTCCGGCGTCCGCCACGGGCTTCTCGGGCGCGGTCCCGGTGCCGGCCGCATTCAGGGTCCCCGTCCCGGCCGCAGTCAGGGCCCCCGTCCCGGCCAGGGTCTTGGCCGGCGGGTCCTTCTTCCTGGTGGAGACGGCCTCCGGCTCAGGATCCGCCGCCTCTGCCTCCGCCGCCTCCACCGCCTCCACCGCCTCCGCTTCCGCGGGGATCGGCGCCCGCTCCCCGTCCGCCGGCGTCGTACGCGGCGGGAGCAGGTCGAGCACCGCCTGCCGGTGCGCGTCACTCGTCGCGTCGTCGTAGGGGTCCGGTGTGGCCGGCACCTGAAGGCGGTGCACCGGACCGGTGCCCAGACGGGCGTAGCCCCGACCGGGCGGGACCTGGTCGACGGGTGTGGTGTGCGGAGGAGCGCCCAGCGCGGTCGTGAGCTCGTCAGCCGTGGCCGGGCCGAGAACGGCACGCGCGCGTGTGTGCTGCCGTACGGCGTCGCTCAGGCTGTCCAGGGCGTCCAGTTGGTCGGCGACGACCACGGTCACGTTCGCGGCTCGGCCGTGCCGCAACGGGACCTGGAGCAGGGACTGCGGGTCCTTGCGGCCGTCCGCGGCGGCCAGGTGCGCGAAGGCGCTCGGCCGGTCCACGAAGATCCACAGCGGCCGTCTGGTCTCGTCGGGCGTCGGCCGGCCTTCCTGACGGGCCCGGTTGACGGAGACCAGCCGGCGTTCCGTCTCCGCGGCGGCCCACTCAAGGCTGGTCAGCGCTCCGGTGAGGCCGCACTCGACGGCGAGGACGCCGTCCCGGCCGACCAGGCAGGCGTACTCGCCGGTGCCGCCGCCGTCGACGACCAGCAGGTCGCCGTGGTGCAGGGCCTGCAGCGCGACCGAGCGCAGCAGGGTGGACGTGCCGGTTCCCGGCTGCCCCAGGACCAGCAGGTGGGGCTCGGTCGAGCGGATGCCGGTACGCCAGACGACCGGCGGCATGTCTAGCCGCTCCTCGCCGTGGGTGAGCGGGAGGGTGCGCTGGACCTGGGTCGGGTCGGTGAAGCCGAGGACGGTCTCTCCGGGCGCCGTCACGAAACGCTGGACGGCGATGTCGGTGGGCAGCGCGGCGAGCACGTCGACGGAGAGGTGGTTGGCCTCCTCGTCCCACGTGAAGTGGTACTCCCGGCCCCGGCCGGACTTCGCGGTGAGCAGGTGCTCGATCCGGGCGCGGGCCTCGGCCTCCCCGTCGGTGAAGTACGCGGGGTAGCGGATCACCAGGTGGGCGAAGCGGCCGGTGTCGTCGAACTCGTACGCCGGGAACGCCTTCTCCCACGCGCCGCCGTGGGCGTACAGGGGGTCGGGGTCCTCGGCGAGGGAGAAGTACGGGACCAGCGCCTCGTAGAGCGACTGCAGGCGCTTGGTCCGGGAGTCGTCGGGGCCCCCCGGCTCCGACGGGGCGCGGTCCCTGCCCTGCCAGGCTGCCGCCGCCATCAGGGCGATGACGGCGAGCAGCGGGCCGTACGGCACGAGTGCCACGACCAGGACCACCGAGGCCACCAGGAACAGCAGCGCGCCGCGCCGGTCCTTGGGGGTCTCGGTCCATCTGCGCCGCGCGGCCGCGGCCAGGCGGCGCAGACCGCGGGCGATCGTGATCAGCGGCTGGAGGACGTCGGTGGCGCTGTCGGCCGCCGTCCGGGCCAGCTCCCGGCTCCGGGCGAGCTGTGCGCCGCCGTTGCTCAGAATGCGGGGGAGGGGCCGCCGGGCCACTGCTGCCTCCTGGAGGTGCGTACGTGTGGATGTCGGGCGGGGGGTGAGACGGGCGTCAGAACTTGATTCCGCCGAGGAGGCCCGCCAGGCTTTCGCCGCCTGCCTTGATGCTCGGGGCGATGGCCGTACTCGCGAGGTAGAAGCCGAACAGGACCGCGACCAGCGCGTGCGAGGCCTTGAGGCCGTCCTTCCGGAAGAAGATGAAGACGACGATGCCGAGCAGGACCACGCCTGAGATCGAGAGGATCATGTGAGTTCTCCTGGTTCGCGGGGACAGTCACCATGAGTACTTCCAGGCTCACAGCATGTATCCATACGATAAAAGGTGCAAATGGTGGAAATTCGGCCGAATTACCCCGTGCGGCGGATCAGCTCATTGGGCCGGTTGCGCAGGGCTGTTGCGCCTGGCCGGGTCCGTGCTGATCTTTACCGGGGCATCTCGGCCCATGTGTCGCGCGAGCCAGTACCCTGGCGATTCACCCGCACGGCCGCACCGCTCGCGACCGTGCGCACACGCAGTCCCCGACGTTGCCGGGTTCGACGCGTCGTCGCGTCCGAAACGTCCGTAGTGAGAGGTGGTCCGGCCGATGAGTGAAGCCCCCGACCCGGAGGTCGTGGAGCTGGCGACCAAGATCTTCGATCTGGCCCGGCAGGGGCGGACCGAGGACCTTGTGGCGTATGTGGACGCCGGTGTACCCGCCAATCTCACCAACGACCGCGGGGACTCCCTCGTCATGCTCGCCGCGTACCACGGCCACGCCGAAGCGGTGCGTGCGCTGCTGGCCCGGGGAGCCGAGGCCGATCGCGTCAACGACCGTGGTCAGACCCCACTCGCCGGAGCCGCCTTCAAGGGTGAGACGGATGTCACCAGGGCGCTTCTGGAGGCCGGCGCGGACCCGTCCGCGGGCACCCCGTCGGCCGTCGACACGGCGCGGATGTTCGCCCGGACGGAGCTGCTGGAGCTGTTCGGCGTCCAGTGACCGGTTGTCGGCCCGGGCG